>NCBD01000188.1 GCA_002255315.1 Actinobacteria bacterium 21-64-8
CGATCGGCTACGTCGGCGTGGCCATTGGAGTGGTTGCCCTAATCGTCTTCGTTTCGACGAGAAACTCCGACGAACCGGAGAACGTTCTTGGACTGAAATCCAATACCGCCATGGCGCCACCCACGCGAGCGACACACTGTCTCCCATGCGGGACGGTTCTCAACGCCGGGGCGAAATTTTGTGCCTCGTGTGGCACGGCGGTCAGTGGATAGACGAAGCAGCCCTCGCTCGGCCACCGTGAACCGGATACCTCGACCCCCGTGCCTGTGATACTCGTCAGGTAGCGTCAAGAAATGTCCCGACACGTCCCGAAAGACCGTGGCGGACAGCTGCCATTGTTTGCGCTGGACGGAGGAAACCGAGTAGCTGCTCTCCTCCACGGGCGGGCCTGGCCAGAATCCACCCGCTTCCCCGCCAATCACGGCGATTCTCACGTTCGCACCGTTGTGTGGGAAGACCTCGTCAGCTCATCTTCACCGCTGCTGATTGCCGGTTTCTCCTCACTGGGTGAACTCGTTCACCTCGTTTCCGACTGGTCAACCGCCGCGCGCGGCCGAGACGAGGAACACGTGCGCATCGTGTTCGGGGCTGAACCTTTCACTTCTTCGAAGCACGAGTTTCGTTCAGCCCGAGCCGAGTTCACCGACGTTGCGCGAAAGTTCTGGCTTGAAGTCGAGGGGGTCTCGCTCCGGTCCTCGGCACAGGTCCTCCAGACGATCGAAGCACTAGAGCGTGGACTTCTTACGACTCGATTCATCCACGGCGCGAACCATCTGCACGCCAAGATCTTCGTCGGGGAGATGGCGGCCACCGTCGGATCCAGCAACTTCACGAGATACGGGCTGGGCAGCCAGTACGAAGCCAACGCGCGATTCGACGCGGCCCACGAGCCCAAGCGATATCGGGAACTCGTCTCCATCGCGGAGAACTACTGGGAAGCGGGCGAGTCGTGGGACGAGGAGCTAGCCGATCTTCTCCACCAACTCCTTCACGTCGTCTCCTGGGAAGAGGCGCTCGCGCGCGCCTGCGCTGATCTCCTCGAAGGAGATTGGGCCGCCCGCTACCTCACCGAGCCCGTCTCGTCAGAACGGCCCCTGTGGCCGTCGCAGCGTTCGGGAATCGCCGAAGCCCTCTGGATCTCTGAGACAGTGGGAAGCGTGCTCGTCGCGGACGCGACGGGTTCGGGCAAGACACTCATGGGTGCCCACCTAGTTCGTGCGGCACGCGACCGGCTGTGGCGCACGGGACGCGCGCGCCGTGACCTCACGGTCCTGGTCGGCCCACCGGCCGTCATCGGGACCTGGAAATCGGAGGCGATTGAACTGGGCCTCATGCTGGAGACGGTGTCGCACGGGATCCTCTCGCGGGCCACGTCGGAACTAAAGAGTGACGAGGGCCGACTGGTCCGACGTGCTCAGATCCTCGCAGTTGACGAAGCACACAACTTCTTGAATCGCGGATCCAAACGAACACGTCAAGTCCTCGAGAGTCTCGCCGACAACGTGATGCTCTTCACAGCTACGCCAATCAGCCGTGGAGCCACTGACCTGTTGGATCTCGTGGGACTGCTCGGTCCCGACAACTTCGAGGACAACACCCTCGAGATCCTGAACCGCCTCGATCGTCGCCGGGGACTGGGCGAAGGCATGCTCCTTTCCAACGAGGTCGATGCGCTGCGCCGAGAGATCCAGCGCTTCACGGTGCGACGCACCAAGGCGCAGATCAACGAGATGGTCGACCGAGCCCCGGACGCCTTCATTCATCCGACCACCGCGCGCGTCTGTCGTTACCCAGAACATGACGCGCGGATCTACCCCACGGGCGAGACCATCGAGGACGCCCGACTCGCCGACGAAGTTCGTGACGCGGTTAACGGCCTCGTCGGAATTGCTCAACTCGAGAGCGATATAGGAGTCCCGCGAGGCTTGCGCTCGCAGTACACCGACGAGCAATGGCTACGATTCCGAATCCACTCAGCGAAGGGGCTCGCCCGCCATCATGTTCTCGAAGCCCTTCGTTCATC
>NCBD01000189.1 GCA_002255315.1 Actinobacteria bacterium 21-64-8
CCGAGGTTCCACTCGACGAGCAGGTTCTCACGCTCGGCGTCGCGATTCACGCGCTCGCGATTGCGACGAAACTGTGGGTCGTGGGGCGGCAAGAAACGTAACCGAGCGTCCACGCGGTCGACGAAGGCCTGAATCTGCTCCTCGTCACCAAAAACCATGCGGCACTCCCAGTGGGGGGCGACGGGTCCGAGGTAGACCACCTGAACGTGGCCGACCGGGTCGACGACCTCGGTGGCTTCGCTGACGGGGACCTGACTCACGGCGCTCCTTTAGAACGGTCTAAGAGTTTCAGTCTACCGGCCAGGGCGAAGGCATATTCTGGGCCAAAGCACGCGTTTGCTCGTGAACACGTGAAATTACATCCTCGTGACAACCCACCACGACTAGATACTCTGAAGTAGAGGACCGACGAAAGGACCGACGTGGGGGCTGAATGGATGGCTGACGGTAAGTGCAGGGACTATCCCGCGGAGGTCTTCTTTCCGCGCGACGGCCTCGGGGTAATTGCTGCCCAGCGCATCTGTAAGAGCTGTCCCGTCGCCGCGAAGTGCCTCGAGTACGCGATTACCCAACACATCGATCACGGCGTGTGGGGTGGGGCGAGCGAGCGCGAACGTCGTCGTCTGGCGCGCGAGCGTCGGCGACTTCGCATCATGCACCGCGACGCCTCCTAGCGCCCCGACGTGTTTGAGTGCGTCATCAACGTCGCTGAGGGACGCGACCTCGACGCACTCGACGACCTCGCTCGTCGCGCCGGCTCGTCCTTTCGTGATCTGCATAGTGACCCCATGCACCACCGCAGCGTCTTCACCTTGGTCGCCAACGCTCCCGAGCTCGCGCGCGACGTGCGCGCACTGATCAGCGCCGCGTACGAACATTTCGACCTTCGCCGCCACGAGGGCGTCCACCCCCGCTTTGGGGTCGTCGACGTCGTCCCCTTCGTGGCGTACCACGACGACGAAGCGACGGCGTTGGCGTTGCGCGACGAGACCGCGGACTGGCTCGTCGAGACTTACGGCGTGCCAGTCTTTTTTTACGTCGGCCAGCCGACGCTGGGCCAACGTACGTTGCCCGAAGTGCGCCGGGGCGCCTTTCGCGACTTTTCGCCTGACCGAGGGCCGAACGAACCCACGCCCGCCAAGGGTGCGGTGGCGCTCGGCGTGCGTGACGTCCTCGTCGCCTGGAACGTGTGGCTGCGCGGCGTGCCCCTCGCCGAAACCAAACGCGTCGCGGCCGCACTTCGCACGACGAAAGTGCGCACACTCGGACTCGATCTCGGCAGGGCGACGCAGGTCAGTTGTAACCTCACCGCGCCCTACGACGTGGGCCCCGGAGAGGTCTACGACGCCGTCGTCGCGCACGTGGGCAGCGCCCACGTCGAACGCGCCGAACTCGTAGGACTGCTCCCCGAGGCAGTACTGCGCCACGAGGCGCCCGAGCGATGGGCGCAGCTGGGCCTCTCGCTCGAACGTACTATCGAAGCCCGGGTCAGCTAGGCGAACGATCTGCCCGTGACGCAACGGCGAGCCGACCTCGCTCGCCCTCGCGAACCACTCAGTGCAGATCGAATCGATCGAGGTTCATGACCTTGGTCCAGGCCCTCACGAAGTCGGCAACGAACTTCTCTTGACCGTCGGCACTGGCGTAGACCTCGGCGAGGGCGCGCAACTGAGAGTTTGATCCAAAGACCAGGTCCACTCGCGTGGCCGTCCACTTGAGCGCTCCCGTGGCGCGTTCGCGCCCCTCAAAGATCTCCTGAGATCCCGGCGCCGCCTGCCACTCGGTGCCCATATCGAGCAAGTTCACGAAGAAGTCGTTCGTTAATACTTCGGGTCGACTCGTCAAGACGCCGTGTTCGGAGTTAGCAACGTTCGCGTTGAGCGCGCGCATCCCACCGACGAGCACCGTCATTTCGGGAGCGCTCAGGGTCAGCTTCTGTGCTCGATCAAGCAGCAGTTCTTCAGCGCTGGCGCGCAGACCAGTCTTCAGGAAGTTCCGAAAGCCGTCGGCGCTGGG
>NCBD01000052.1 GCA_002255315.1 Actinobacteria bacterium 21-64-8
CCGACCTTCGCACCTTTAGCGCCTTTGGCGTGCACGGCACTTCCGCCATCACGGCCGTGACGGCGCAGAACACCCGCGGTGTCACGGCCGTACACCAGATTCCCGTCGATGATGTCGAAGCGCAAATTCGTGCCGTCGTTGAGGACTTCGACGTGCGCGCGTTCAAAACCGGCATGCTCGCCCAGCCCCGCACGGTAGAGCGGGTCGCGGACTTGAAGCGCGCCGGAGTGCTCGGGCCGCTCGTCGTCGATCCTGTGCTCGTCTCGACGAGCGGCGATTCGCTGATGATCGACGGCGGCGTCGAGGCGTACCGCGAGGCGTTGCTGCCACTGTGCGATCTCACCACACCCAATCTGCACGAAGCGGCGCTGTTGTGCGGAGTCGACGTCGGTGACATTCACACGCCCGAGGACATGGCCGCACTCGGAGAACTCCTCGTAAAACTCGGCGCACGACACGTGCTGGTCAAGGGAGGCCACGCCCTCACGAGTCCCACGGCCCAAGGGCGAGCGCCCGATTTGTTAGTCGGACCCCAAGGCGTCGTCGTCTTTGACGCTCCGCGCGTCGATACCAACAATGATCACGGCACGGGCTGTTCTCTGGCCTCGGCCATCGCCGCCGGCATCGCGTTAGAGCGACCCCTCACCGATGCCGTGCGCGACGCCAAGTCCTTCGTGCTTGCGGCACTCGAGGGCGCGCGCGACTGGCGCCTCGGCGCGGGCCATGGTCCCATCGACCATTTAGGCTGGGGATAGTGAGTGAGGACCTTCGCCCACCGCTGACCACGACGACGAGTCTCTGGCCGGCGGCCGCCGTGCTGGCACTCGCGGTCTTAGTTTTGGGGAGCTTCATGCTGGTCAATGTGATCGCGAGCCCTCGAGTACAAACCACCTCGACGACCTTGCCCGTCGTCGTGGGCGGTCTTGGTCTCGCCACAGCGAGCCCCGCGCGCGCGCTGTGCACGGCAACCAACGCCGTACCGGCCAACGTGGCCAGTGGCATCGTGGCGCCCCTGCACACGACCGTCGCGCACGGCGGACACATAGTGAATCAAGGGGCCGGCGACTTCGACTGCGTGGAACCCTTCACCACGACCAACGCCACCGCGGGCGCACTCTTGAATTTCTTTGACGGACAACTCAGCGTGCGGGGCTGGAATCTCTTTTCGAAGGGTAGTAGCACTGGCACGCCCCAATCGCTGTTTCAAAAAGCTGGCAGCGACGGCTTCTACTGGATTATCGGGATAACCGTCACCGCGGCGCGCCACGATTCGACGTCGTGGACCTTTCGCCTCTATCAGAATTCGGAAACGATTTAGGCCGAACGCGAGTTCACGGTGGGGCCGCACACACTCGCCCACAGCGCGAAGTTCAGCGGGTAAATGACGTAACCAATCCGCGTAGCGGACGCGACGCAGATCATGGTGAGAAACGCCACGCTCAACGTGCCCAACAACTGCGACAAGGTCAGTGGCCAGTGACGCCGTAAATAGCGCGTCCCGAAGTAACCACCGACTAATAGCGTGACGGGCGTCAGGACGTGACCCAAAAACGGCATCCACGTCGTCAACAAGTGCCCGGGCAGCGCGCTCGCCGCGGGCGACGAAACGCCCGCGAGACCCAACGGGAACGCAAAGACATTGGCGACAAAGGCCCGCGGTGCGCGCAGCGCGAATGGCACCACCGTGACCAAGACAATCAGCGCGATCCACAGCAGCACGCGCAGCCACGTCGGGCGATTTCGTCCGTTGCGCGCGACGAGCAGCGATCCCGCGGCGAGTGGCCACGCCGTAAGTTTGAGCGCGGCGGCGAGACCGAGCGCGATTCCGGTCAAGTTAGTTTTTCGAAGTTGCAACGCGGCGACGCCGAGCAGCGACAGAGCGAGAATGGGCATGTCGTCACCACCCGTGGCGAGAAACAGTGCTCCACTCGGCAGTGCCAGGAGCACTTGAGCGACACGGATCTTTTCGTTTCTACCAATCCGCAATAGTTTGAGGGCCCAGCCGCTCACGAGCAGCGTCATGAGCGTCATGATGATGCGCGCGTCGGTGAGTCCGCGACCTTGTTTGGTTTCGGCCGAAGGAAGTCCAAAGACGCCCATGAGGGGAAAGTACGGAAAAAACGACTCGAAGGCCGGTACGCCCTTCACTTGATCGACGAGGTGACCGTGCTTCAAGTACGAGCGATACGGATCTTGCCCTTTACTCAGGGCGAGACCGGAGCGCTCAATGACCGATACTTCGGGCTGCGCGTCAACCTTGGAGGGATTCAGTTGACGCCAACGCGCCTCGAGTCCGAGCGGAACCGCCAGCGCGCCCACTAAGACCACCACGAGCAGCAACACGCGCAGCAAAAATTCACGCGACGGTAGTCGCCAGTGTCCTACGAGGGCCACCACGGCGGCCGCGAAGTATGGCCCGAGGGTCAAATAGCCCCATTGCCACTGTGCGGGTTGTGACGACGAGATTCCGAGCAGCCACGCAAAAATTCCTGACGAACCATACAGCACTGCGTCTCGCTGCAACAAACTAAGTTGGCCCCAGCGTCCCATCAAGCGATGACGAAACTTCGAACCCTTCGGCGCCCACGCGGTGACGCGTTCGTTCAACGTGGTCGTCATGGGCGTGTGACCATCCGACGCACCGGAGTGCGGGTTAAAGGCGGATGCGACGAGCGTAGGTAGTCACAAATCAAGCCGGTGGCGAGTTTCGTACGCTCGCGCAAGACGCCGTGGGAGGCACCTGGCACCACGGCCAACTGAGCCTCGGCGAGAGATTCGTACATAGACGTCAAGTGCGACATCGTCATGACGTCATCGTCGCCCGCCATGACCAGCACGGGGCGCGAAATTCTCTCGAGATCCTCCCTCGTCCAGTGAGGCTCGGTCTCGACCAGCTGGCGCGACTTTTCGACTACGGCGGCCGCGTGAGACGCGCCCTCGGGGGCCAAGGCACCGTAACTCTCGGCGAAGTCGGCAAAACTCGCACTCGCGGGCGTGAAGGGCTCCATCGCCATGAGCCCACTGTGGTGGTAGTTCGCGCCAATCGCGACGACTCGTCGTACGAGGTCGGGCCGGCGCATGGCGACCGCGAGGGCGACGTTCGCGCCGTCGCTGTGGCCGACGAGGTGCGCGCGTCGTCCCAAGAAATTCAAGAACGCGATCGTCTCGTCGGCCATCGCCTCGATGGTGAAGGGTTCACTCGTGTCACTGGTGCGTCCATGACCACGACGATCAAATGCGCTGACCGCGAAGTGTCGGCGCAGTCCCGGGCCAATTGAGTGCCACATCGAGTTGGAGTTCGACAGTCCCCCGTGCAGTAAGACCACCAGCTTGCCGTGGCCCTTGGCCGGCTGGTACCACGTCCGGTGACCGAGGAGATCCACGTGCGCCACTTCTCAATCGTAGGGGTCGGGACCGGGCGCTCCTAACCTAGGGGCGTGCGAGCCTACGTAATTGATGAAACCACTGACTTTTCGACCTCGGTACGCGACGTCGAGCTACACGCGCTCGAGCCCAGTGACGTCCTCGTCGAGGTCGACTATTCGGGCATCAACTTTAAAGACGCCATGGTCAGTCAGTCCAAGAGTCGCGTACGACGACGCGACGTCTTGATTGGAGGCGTCGACGCGGCGGGGGTCGTCGTGGCGTCGACGAGTGAACGCACTCCCCCGGGCACGCGAGTCGCCCTGCACGGAGGCGCGCTTGGCGTCGCGCGCGACGGCGGCTTCGCCGAATTCATTTATGCGCCGCCGGCAAACGTGTCGCCACTGCCCGACACCATTTCGACGCGCGACGCGATGGTCATCGGCACGGCCGGCTTTACGGCGATGCAAAGCATTCTGGCCCTCGAAGACCACGGACTTGCGCGAGGGGCGCGCGTCCTCGTCACCGGCGCTACCGGCGGCGTCGGCTCACAGTCGGTCACGTACTTAGCGGCGCGTGGCTACCAACCCGTTGCGTCGACGGGTAGTCAGCACGAGCACGCGTGGCTACGGGCCCGCGGGGCCGTCGAGGTCATCGGGCGAGACGCGATCGCGGACCGTCCGGATCGCGTCCTCGCGAGCGAAGCGTGGGATGGCGCGATTGACTGCGTCGGCGGCGACGCCCTCCACCAAATTCTTCGTTCGCTTCGTTACGGGGCGGCGGTCGCCGCCAGTGGTCTCGTCGCCAGTGCCGAACTCACCACGAGTGTGTACCCCTTCATCACGCGCGGCGTGGCGCTCTTGGGCATCGATAGCGTTGAGGTGGGCACGGCGACGCGCGCGCGAGTCTGGCGCGAACTCGGAGCCCTCGCGCACCTCGTTGATTTCGACGCGCTCATCGATCACACGACCTCGCTCGAAGCCCTCAACGACGCCCTCGCCGCGGTACGCGCGGGCACCCTGCGCGGACGTGTGCTCGTCGATCCTCGCCAGCGCGTTTAGTAAAAGGGACTCACCCATAGCTGGCCCGCGTTGCAGACTTGTAGCGGGTACGACGACGTGACGGTCACCGCGGCGCCGTTAGCCCTGAACTGCACACTGACCGTGACGCCACTGGGGCACGCCGTGTTCCCGGTGGGTACGTCGTTATACGCCAGTGAAAAGTCCGTGAACGAACCCGAACTTAAGCGCAGCGTGGTGGGCATGGCGTCGGCGGCCGCGGTGGGAAATGAGAAGCCATCCTTATTGGTCGGCACGTCCGTCGTCGTCGTTTTTAGAACTGCCCCCAGTTTGTCCTGCACGGTAATGAGGGGCCAGCCCTTCATGGTGCACGTACCAGACGTTGTCTTGGTCAACGTGACGCTCGCAAAAATGGTGCCCGCCGCACCTTGGCCCTGATTGAAAGTTCCCGAAAAATCTCGAGCACTGCACGTGGTGGCGAGTTGACCAGTCGTCGTTGTTGTTGTCGTGGGCGGCGAAGTCGTCGTGGTCGTCGAGGTGGTCGTGGTGGTGGTCGTGGTGGCAATATTTCGGCCAACCACGAATGCGCCCACCGCCAACGCCAAGATGACAACCACACTGAGCAAGCGTTTCACTGACCGAAATCCTCGGGCTTGACTTGATCGAGAAACTCTTCGAACTGCGCGACAAGATCCGCCTGTGCACCGGCGTCGAAGGGCCCGTAGGCGCTGTCGTCGTCATCATCGACCTCGTCGTAGGTCAGTTGCAAGACCTTCCCTTCAGTCGCCATCAACTCATCGGCGACCAAGATTGGCGCGCCCACTCGCAGTGCGAGGGCGACCGCGTCGCTCGGTCGAGCGCTGACCATAATCTCGTGCTGATCGCGCAGTAACCGCAACGTGGCGAAAAAAGTGTTGTCGACAAGACTCGTTATCTCAACGGAAAAGAGCCTCGCCCGCAGTGCGGTAATGACGTCACCGAGGAGATCGTGGGTCATGGGTCGAGGTGCGCTTACTCCCTGCAGGGCGTAGGCGATGGCCGCGGCTTCGGGCGCGCCGATGTAAATCGGCAACACCCGTTCGCCTTGCACTTCTTCGAGCAATAGCAGCGGCGTCGACGAGCCAACGTCGACGCGAACGGCACGCAACACGACTTCAATCATGCGTCCAGCCTAGACCGAGGTTCTTCGGCAGTGACTGTCTAGGAACCTAAGTAGTCGCTCACCGCGCGTTCACTCAGCACTCCACGCAATGCGCTCACTTCGTGAGCGATATCGCGACACAAGGTCTCGGCGCGTTCGTTGCTGACGCCCGAGCCCGCCTGGCGTAACGGCGCCGTTAGATCGTCGATAATACCGACTTCGCGTTCAACCACACGACGAAGCGCCCCCAGGAGTCGTACGTCCACGCCACGTTCGAGCAACGCGCGCGCCTGCGCGCAGACGCGGAGGTCGATCGCTCGATAGAGCGTCTCACCTGAACGTCGCTCGGGCACAATTAAACCAATCGCGAGTAATTGGTTCAAAGATTCTGGCGTCAATCCCGAAATCGAAAGAATCTCTTCAACGTCGAAGAACTCCTTGACCGGTGCCTCGTGGGCGTCGCGCGTCGGTTCGGGCGTGACGACGTGCAGCGTCGCTCGCGTCGGCGCACTCGATGTCGTGGGTGCAGGAATGGAAACCGTCGAAGTGGCCAATTCACGCGCCGCACGACGAGGCGTGGTCGAAAGTCCACTAGGCGACTCATCTCGAAGTAGTCCCTGCTCGATAAGTCGAAGGCGCACCACTTTAAGTGGCACGAACTCCTCTTGAGCGAGACGAATCGCTTCGCGTAAACACGCCACGTCACGCTCGGAGTAGAGACGATAACCCTTGCGCGAACGCGCGGGTAGCACGAGACCTTTTTCTTCGTAGTAGCGAATCTTCGAGAGTTCGATATCGGGAAACTCTCGTCGAAGTTGTGCGTGCACCTCACCAATGCGAAGTACGCCAGAACCACTGCTCATGTGGAGGCCTCCCAGAAAACCAATTTGAACTTACCTATTTGGACCTCGTCGGCCGAATGCAACGTGGTCTCTTCCACGCGCGCGCCATTGACGTAGGTGCC
>NCBD01000053.1 GCA_002255315.1 Actinobacteria bacterium 21-64-8
GCAGGTGCCACCCGGCCGAGCGACGCAGAGGAGCGCACGACGTCGCCGTCGCGAAGCGGTCAGACGCAGGCACGCACCGCCACCTCGTCGTTCACGTCGACCAGGCAGTCGAAACAGGTGCCGATGCCGCAGAACAGCCCGCGCGCCGCGCCCGAGCGCCGCGACCGGCGCCACGTGCGCACGTCACTTGCGAGCAGCGCGCCCGCGACGGTCGTCCCGGGCGACACCGCGAGCTCCCGGCCGTCGAAGGTGAAACGAATCGTCCGAGCTCCCTCGCGCGGCGTCACTGGCCCGGTGCGAACCGCGTCGCGGCGAACGGCACGGGATCCACGTGGGTCGCGTGCCCGAGCACGAGCGCGGCGACGAGCTCGCCGGTCGCCTCGGACAGGCCGATCCCGGCGCCCTCGTGACCGGTCGCGTGCACGAGGCCCGGGACGGCGCCGTCGGGGCCGATGATCGGCATCCGGTCGGGGGTGGCCGGGCGGAACCCCACGTAGGCACGTAGCAGGCGAACCGCACGAAGCCCGGGGAACAGCCCTGCAGCGCGCGCCGCGATCTGCGCCACGACCGCCTGGTCGACTCGGCGCGAGAAGCCCGCGAACTCGCGCGACGAGCCGAGGAGCATCGTTCCGCTGCGCGTCGACTCGAAGACGGCCGAGCAGCTCCGCCCGTCGCCGCCGGCGTGGACGGACCCGACGTAGCCGGCCTCGGCGACCTTGTGGAGCGTGACCGGAGCGACCGGCTCGGTGACGAGCACGTGACCCCGGCGCGGCACCACGGGGATGATGGCGCCGAGCCTCGCTGCGACGGTGCCGCTCCAGGGGCCGCCGGCGTTGACGACGCAGGTGCCGATCGACACCCGCCCCCGATCGGTTTCGGCGGCGACGATGCGGCCGTCCGCGTCGTGCTGCGCGCCGGTCACCTCGGCGGGCCAGACGAGGCGCACGCCGAGTCCGCGCAGCTCGGCCACGCGCGACGCCACCGCCAGCATCGGCTGCACCTGACAGTCCTGCTCGTAGAAGACGCCGCCTGCGAGACCGGGAGCGACGAACGGCTCCACGTCGCTCAGCTCGCCGTCGAGCTCACCCAAGAGTGCCGGTGCGATGTTCGCGTGCACGAGCAGCGTCTCGGCGGCGTTGCACACGCCGGGGCGCGACGTCTTGGCGTTCTTCACGATCGCCACCGCCATCGCCACGTCCGCCTCGTCGTCCACGTAGACGTGACAGTTCCCATCGCCGTCGAGCACGTAAGGCACCCGCGCGTGCTCTCGCATGGCGCGAATGAGGCTCGGACCTCCTCGAGGTATCAAACAGTCCAAGACCTCGGTGAGCTGCATAAATGAAACGACCGTCTCGTGCGAGGTCTCCTCGACCAAGCTGACCGCCTCCTTGGGCAGCGACTCTTTTTCCAGCGCTTCGTGCCACAGTGAGACAATGAACTGATTCGTACGCAGCGCCGACGACGAACCGCGCAAAAAGGCGGCGTTGCCGCTTCGCAGGCACAGTCCGGCGACGTCACTCGTCACGTTCGGACGATTTTCGTACACGACGCCGATGACCCCTAGGGGCACCCGTACGCGCTCGACGCGCAACCCATTGGGCCGCACGTCCACGTCAACGCGCTCGAAGAGCGGATCCGCACTCGCCGCCACTTCTCGTAACGCGTTCGCCATAGCGTGAATTCGTTCGGGCGTCAACGCCAGCCGGTCTCGACCCGGTCCCGATTCGTGATAATTCGCGACGTCAACTTCATTCACGCCTAAGAGCTCGTCGAGCGACGACTCGAGCCGTTCGGCGACGAAGCGCAACACCGCCTGACGGCTCTCGTCGGAGGCCTGGGCGAGCACGGCCGCGGCGGCCTTGACGGCGCGGCCTTGGGTCAAGAGCTCGCCCGTCGTCATGGCTCTAGCGTAACGGAGCTACTCACTCGCAACTAAAAGTACGAGATCGTCGCGGTGGATCACTATCTCGTCGCCGTCGTCCACGCCGTCTGACGAGACGCGCACGAGACCCTTGGCAAGGATCACGCCGTCGGGACCTCGAACTTCAACGGCGTCACCTTCGACGAAGTCTCCCCGCACCTGCGTGACCCCAACGCGCAACAGACTTCGCCCTTGGTCGACGAGTGCGCGACGAGCTCCTTCGTTGATTTGCAGTGAACCTCGCGAGTGCACCGCAAAGGCAATCCACGACTTTCGAGCGCTCAGCCGATCGGCGCGCGCGACGAACGTCGTGCCAAAACCAGCTTCATTCGCCAACACGCGAGCGAGCGCGTGTGGGGCGTGCGCGGGCGCAATGACCGCCGTCACGCCCGACCACGTGGCCATGCGCGCGGCCGCGAGCTTAGACGCCATCCCCCCACTGCCCACGCCCGAGCGACTCTGGCCGGCGCTGCGCACGAGTTCTTCATCGAAGGACGTCACTTCTTCGATCAACGTCGCGCTCGCGTCGAGACGCGGGTCGGCCGTCAAGAGTCCGTCAGTGTCGGTCAAGAGTACGACGTGTGAGGCCCCCACCAAATTGGCGACGAGCGCAGCCAGACGGTCATTGTCGCCGTAGCGAATCTCTTCGTCCGCGACGGCGTCGTTTTCGTTGACGATGGCGACGACGTCGAGCGCGCCGAGCGCGCCGAGCGTGCCGCGAGCGTGGAGATACTGCGAACGGTGCGAGAAGTCCAGAGGCGAGAGCAGTACCTGGCCCACCGCCACCTTCGCTGGAGCGAACGCGTCGCGCCACGCCTGCATCAACAGCGGTTGGCCGACGGCCGAGACGGCCTGCAAGGTCGCGGCATCGTGGGGGCGCGGTCGACCCGCACCTACACTCGCCCAGCCCGCCGTAATGGCGCCCGACGTGACAACAATGACCGACCAACCTTCGGTTCTCGCAGCCACGACGTCGTTCGCGATGGCCGCCATTACGTCCGCGGCGACGCCACCGTGGGCGTCGGTGATCGACGACGTGCCGATCTTGACGACGACGCTACGCATCGTCATCCTCGTCGCCGACGCCGTCGAGGCGACCGTGACGCGCCAAGCGTTCGCGACGAGTGACGCGATGATGTCCCGCGCGGTCGAGACCGCCGGCGACCGCGTCGCGCCACCATTCAAAACTGAGTTCACCCACCGTGACGACGTCGCCGTCGCGCACGCCCGCGCGCGCGAGCAGGCGGTCGACGCCTAAATCTCGCAACCGACGCACGACCTCGGCGAGCGCCTCGTCGTCGGTCAGGTCCTGGAAGCGAACTGCTCGCAGCGCGGCGCGCCCCTCCACGAGCCAGGCTCGCTCCCCGGCACGCGAGATGGTGATCTCTTCGGGCAACGGTCGATGCACCACGACCTCATCGGAGTGGGTCGTTGCTTCGTCGCGCCGAGCGAGGTCGACGAGTGTGCCGAGTTGGTTAACCAACCGATCAACGCCCTCTCCGGTCACCGCCGAGATGTTCAGGCCATCGCCCCACTCGTGGTGGGCGAGGTCGCCTTTGGAGCCCACGATGACCCGAGGACGATCGAGCAGGTCAACTTGATAATCACCGAGTTCGCGCAACAAGATGCGCAGCTGCGCGTCGGGCGGATGGGGGGCCAGTTCCGAGAGATCGAGCAAGACGCACAGTACGCGAGCTCGCTCAACGTGGCGCAAAAAGTCGTGGCCCAACCCTCGGCCCTCGGCCGCACCTTCGATGAGCCCGGGGATGTCGGCCATAACGAACTCGGTCGCGTCACCGGGTCGACTCGACCGCGCCCCCGTGCGCACGACACCCAAATTGGGCACCAACGTCGTGAAGGGATAGTCCGCAATTTTCGGTCTGGCCGCCGATACGCGCGCGATCAAGGTGGACTTGCCGACGTTGGGAAAACCAATGAGCGCGACGTCGGCCTTCAGGCGAAGTTCAAGGTTGCACCAGCGTTCTTCGCCGACCTCGCCTTGCTCGGCGAAGGCCGGGGCGCGGCGTTGGTTGGAAAGAAAGCGGGCGTTACCCTGCCCCCCGACGCCACCGCGCGCGATGAGCCAGCGCTCGCCCGGTGTAGCGAGGTCTACTAACTGCACGCCCTCTTGCGAAAAGACCATCGTGCCCACGGGTACGGCAACCTCGACGTCCTTGCCTCGTGCGCCGTGTTGGCGCTTGGAGGTGCCGTGTTGGCCGTCGGTCGCGCGGCGAAAGGGGTGGTCGCGAAAGCCCAGTAGTGAGGACTGATTGTGATCGGCGACGAGCCAGACGTCACCGCCGCGCCCGCCGTCGCCGCCGTCGGGCCCCCCCTTAGCAACGTGCGCCTCACGGCGAAAACTGACGCACCCCGCCCCCCCGTCGCCCGCCTTGGCGTGCAGTTGGGCGCGATCGACGAAGGCAGACACGAACCCATCCTACGGTTCGAGACCCGCGCGCTCACGCGACGAGTTCGTCGAGGGCCTGATCAAAGACGCGCTGATGTGTTGCCACGTGCTCGCTCGTCGTGGCGGGACACATCAAGGCCATGTTGTGAAAGGGCGTCAGTAACACGCCGCGATTGATCGCAAAGAGATGCAGGTAGTCCTCCAGGGGCGCGTCGGCACTTCGCATCGAGGCGCCCCCACTCGTGGGCGCGGGCGAAGTGAAGCGATATTCGCAGCGTGCCCCGAGTTGACTGATCGACCAATTCAGTCCTCGTTCTTGAATCGAGCGCTCCACGCCGGACGCAAAAGTCGTCGCCAAGAGCTCCATCGGTGCGAACGCTTCGTCAGTGAGTACTTCGCCGAGGACCGCACGCATGGCGGCCATGCTGAGCGCGTTGCCCGCGAGGGTTCCACCAACTCCGCCTACGTCAACGAGGTCGGCACCCTCGCGAGCACTTCGAAGCACCCGCTCAGCCAAATCGCCGCTCAAACCAATGGCCCCCGACGGCACACCGCCGCCTAGGGACTTACCGATCGTGATTGCGTCGGGGCGAAGGTTCATGCGCCGGGTCGCTCCGCCGGGTCCCGCCGAGAAGGTGTGGGTCTCGTCCAGTAGTAATAAGGTGTCGGTTTTGTCGCACAGGCGTCGAACACCCTCCCAAAAACCCGGTGCAGGTAAGACAATGCCAATGTTGGTCAGCGCGGGCTCACTGAGCACCGCGGCGACGTCGCCGTAGGCAAGCTCGCGCTCCAACGTGGCGAGATCGTTGAATTCACAGACTCGCGTCGTGCGCGCGGGATTCACGGGTGCGCCGACGTTGCCCGCGCGCGGGCGCAGGCGCCCCTTCTCGTCAACGACCACGAAGGTTTCGTCGACCGTTCCGTGGTAGGAGTACGAAAAAACCAAGATTTTCGGTCGCTTCGTGACCATGCGAACCAAGCGCAGCAGCCAACGATTCGCGTCGGTCGCAGACAACGTAAAGGACCATTTTTCAAGGCCAAAGCGTCGTGACAGTTCACTCGCCACCCACTCGGCGTCGTCGGTGGGCAGCATGGTCGTCACGCCGCCGAGCGTGGCGACGCGTTGCTCGAGGGCGCGCACCAGTGGCTCGGGCGAGTGTCCCGCCATCGCCCCCGTGTCCCCGAGCGCAAAGTCCACCAGTTCGTTGCCGTCCAGGTCGGTGATGAGCGCACCCTTCGCGGTGGAAAAACCCAACGGGAAACCGCCCGCCCACTTCGACATCCAGGTCACGGGCACACCCGCGAAAAGATGCGTCGAGCGCTCAAACAGTGCCCGAGACGACGGGTGTCGAGCCTCGTAGCGCGCTCGCTCCAAATTGACTAATTCACTTAAACGGTGACGATTGAGGGCATTCATGAGGCCATCGTAGGTGGATGGGGCGAGAATTCAACGGTTCTCGTTCGACAAAATCAGGCATTAATCAGGATTTATGTATAAACCTGTACTTTGCGTCGACTTATTTATAGCGCGAAATACCGAAAAAATCCCATAAACACGGTAAAAATGGCTCTGGTTGCTGGCACTGCCCAGTTCCGTTTTAACTACTAGTAAGGAGTCGACCGGTGAACAAGGCCGAGTTGGTAGATGCAATTGTCGCCGAAAGTGGCGCCACTAAGAACACCGTTGCTGAGGTGCTGAAGGCCTTTGAGGATGTCGTTGTGCGTAACGTCTCCGGGGGCGAGAAGATCGTGCTGTCGGGATTTTTGTCCTTTGAGCGAGTCGAGCGTAAGGCGCGTACCGCGCGCAATCCGCAGACCGGCGAAGCCATTCAGGTGAAGGCGTCACGCGCACCGAAGGTTTCGATCGGCTCAACGTTCAAAAAGGCCGTAAAGGGCTAAGTACTCACGCCTTGGCGTGACGGTTTCCAGGCAAGCGCTGGAAACGAAACACCTTTTACAACACCCCCGTGGCGCAGCGTTTAGCGAAGCCACGGGGGTGTTGTGCGTGAAGCACCACCTCGTAACGAGCACACGACCCGTTCCCGTCGTCTCACCGGTCGTCAGACGACGCCAATCACTTTGTTTTCTAAGGAGTTCCTACGTCCGCCGTCCCCATTCTCGAAGCGCGTCACC
>NCBD01000054.1 GCA_002255315.1 Actinobacteria bacterium 21-64-8
GCAACGACAGCATCCAGCTTGGGGGCGACGGCGATATGTGGCGTGGCCAAGGCGCCCCGACCACCTCCGGGAACGATGTGGTGAGCTTGGGCAATGGCAACGATCAGGTGCAGCTCGGCGACGGCAGCAACACCGTGACGGTGGGCAGCGGCAACGACAACATCCAGGCTGGCGACGGCAACAACGTGATCGTGGCCGGCAGTGGCAACGACAACATCCAAGTCGGCGACGGCGACAATCTGATTGTGGGTGGCACAGGCCGCGACATTATTCATGCCGGCAACGGCAACAACATTCTGATCGACGGCAGCGTCTTGCAATCGACCGATCAGCTTTGGGCCGTGCTCGATCAATGGATCGCCGACATCCAGGCCGGCGATGCGGCCAGCGCGATCGCCACGGACCTGAGCAATGGCCTTACGATCACGGCGTACAACACGTCGAACGCCAACACGCTGAACGCCGGCAAGGGCTTCGACGCCTTCTTCGCCACGTACGCCAAGGACAAACTGAACGACAAACCCGGCGACCTACTCAATGGGCAAGTCGTGACGTCCGGCCATTAAGAGCCTATCCGAGAACCGGCGGGCAGGCCGGAACGCCTACAGCACAATGCCGATTCTCGAATCGGCTGTTAGTCGAATCATCGCATTAGTCGCTCGACGGACTGGGCCACCGCCACAAACACCAGAGTGTTTCGGCGCTCGTTAGAAGTAACGCCGTCGACATCAATAACCGACGTTGATGGCTAAGCTGCCAGAGGGCCCAAACGGCAATGGTTCCGAACGTCAGGAAGCCGGCCCATCGCGCCCACCACCAGCGAGACCCGGAAAGCTCCGGTTCTCCCACCGGACGCTGAAAACGCCCCGGTGACATCGTCGGTGGAACAGTTATCTCGGTCGGGACGAGCGTTGTCAAGCAGAGGAGGTCGTTTTAGGGCAAAGAAAGACATCCAGCCTTTTGATTCGGTGCGGACAAGCGGTCGTTTGGCCGGTTTGGAAGGGAGCAAGCCGGCGGATTCGGGTTCGGAAAAGCTGTCACGAACCGTTTTCATGGGTGGCGGGCTCCTTTCTTGGGCGGCCGCGGGGACGGATGGTCAATTCTAAGCGCGAGTCGTCGGATCGTGCGTTCATTCCACGGCCGCTTTCATAGGGGCTGCCGCGTTCCACACTGCGGCCAATTGCGGCCAACTCCGCCTCGCTCTGTGGCGCATTGACACATTCTACCCAGCCGGATTGACGCGGGAGGGGCCAAGAGGCAAGGACGGGCTTGTCGTCGGCCGCGCCGTGCAGCCAGCGGTATAGGCTGCACCAGGGCCACTCCTCGGCGCGAGTCACGAGGTCCGCGCGCAAGGCGTTCCGCATGCACTTCCAACAGGACAAAGACAAGCGGCTCTCGCCGCGGACGGCGCGCACCTACATGCAGCTCGCACGCAACTGGTCGCGGCTGACCGCGCAGCACCCAGAGGAGTTGCGTCGCAACCGCAGGCCCTGAAAGCACTTGCGGCCATCGTGCAGACGGACGAACCCGCCCCCGACACAGCCAGTTCGGCAGCGTGCTGCCAAAGTGCCGCCACCAGTTCGGCAGCGCGCAGCCAAACTGCCGTCGCCAGTCCGGCCGCGCGCGGCGCAAGTGCGGGCCGAAAGCGCAGGCGCACCGGTCCCGTGTGGCGGGCCTCGGGGCCGTTCGTCCGCGAGGCCCTGCGCCTGGTCCAACCGCAGCCACCGCTGGGCAGCGGCCGGCGCCGCGATGGCGCACGTCGTGGCGGCCGGGCACGCGCTGGTCCAGGCGCGCGATCTGTGCGAACAAGCGGGCTGGCTGCGCTGGTTGCGGAAGGATTTCGAGGGGTCGGTCCGCACGGCGCCGCGCTAGATGCGCGTCGCGCGGCACTTGCCCGCCAAAGGCATTGATGCGACGCGCGTGTCGCATCGGTCGCAGACGGCGCTCTTGCGCGCCGTGGTGTTTACGGAGCCGTCCGCCGCGGCGTGGTACTTGCCATCGGAACAAAAACTGAATGCGGTCTTACCGGCAAGTTCGTCGATTCTTGACGTGTTGCACATGCCAGGGTGGGACCAGCGAGCAAGCACAGGCAACTCGAAACTATTGAACTGCAAGCGGCACCAAAAAATTCCGCAGGATGTCGCTGCCGCAGTGGGTCAAAAAGCTTTCGGGGTGAAACTGCACGCCTTCCAGCGGATAACGCCGGTGGCGGACGCCCATGATCTCACGGCTGCCGTCGGGGGCGTCGCACCAGGCCGAGATTTCGAAGTCGTCGCTGAGCGTGCCGGGCTGAATCACCAGACTGTGATAGCGCGTGGCCTGGAACGGATTCTCCAGGCCGGCGAACAACCCGCGGCCGTCGTGCTCGATCAGGTCGGTCTTGCCATGCATCAGTCGCTTGGCCCGCACGATTTGTGCCCCGAAGGCATGGCCGATCGACTGGTGACCGAGACAGACGCCGAGAATGGGGACTTGCGGGGCGAAGCGGGTAATCACATCGCACGAGATGCCCGCCTCCCGCGGCGTGCAGGGGCCCGGCGAAATGATGATGTGCGACGGGCTTCGCCGGGCAATCTCATCGAGCGAGATCTGATCGTTGCGATGCACCTCCAGATCCAGGCCCGCATCGATCTCGCCCAGCCGCTGCACGAGGTTGTAAGTGAAGGAATCGTAGTTGTCGATCAGCAGGATCATGGGGCAGTAGACATGAATCGGTCCTCCGCGGAAAGCCAACAACGGCACTTAAGATTATTCTATCGCAAAGGCCTAGAGCGACGCCACCACGATGGCGCTGACGGTCAAGAAGAACGCGCCGCAGAAGAAGACGCCCACCCGCATCAGCCAGTTGGGACGCAAACCGGGGGGCAGCAGCGTCACGTTGGCATAGAGCGTGTGCCAGGAGGCGATGCCCAGCGAGACGTTCATCAATACGCCCGCCGCTTTCAAAATCTGCAGCGGATCGAACATGGTCATGGCCGCCAGACCCCATACGCCATACAACGCCAGAATGGAATAATAGACGTATTTGACGCGGTCTTCGCGCATCCGCCTGGCCCACGAACTCGATGTCCAAATGATGTCGGTCCAACGCCGGGCCAACTGGTCGCCCGACACAATCTGCCCCGGCGCCAGAATCAAAAAGCCGACGGACAGCGTCAGCGGCCACAAGACGTGCCGGTAAGAGGGATAACGGTCGGCCATGCCTTCGGCCACCATCGCCGCCACGCGGTCGCCGCTCACGGGGGCATGGCGGATGAATTCCAGCGACAGCATGCAGGGCAAAGCCATGCCGATGAACGACGCCACCATCCAGATGGCAAGCTGGTCGCGCAGGATATGACGGAACCAGCCACGCCACCGCCGCCAGCTCTGTTCGCCGAGGTGAAACACCATGCCCACGTGCGAGAGCGTAATCTGCCGGCCACCGATGGCGCTGGGAATGGCCCCCACGTGGGCGCCCATGCCCCAGCCCTTGTCGCGGGTGTAGTTGGAAAAGAGCGTGTTCGTCATGCCGCCCGCCCCGGCGATGGCGGCCAACGTGGCGATCATCGCCCAATCGAGCGGCGGAAGCTGTCCGTGCCGGCGAACGTAAGACGCCAGCCCGACCCGTTCCAGCCCTTGTTGCCGGATCAACTCCGAGAACTTGTCCGACCACGGTTGGGGCACTTCGTCGAGGCGCGAATACGTTGTCGCTGTGGGATCCTCAACGACAAAGCGGGCCGGCTTCCAGGCGCGGTCGCCGCCGAGCGTGCCCTGCACCGACAACCGCGTCTCACCTTGACGGGTTTCCACATAAAAGCCGCCGAGGTGTACCAGCGCCACCGCTCGTTCGACCAGGGCCTCGCGAATCGGAGGCAGCTCGTCGGGCAGTTTGGCCCCCAGCTTATACACCGTTCGCCGGCCGTCGCGCTCGACGACGAATTCGGTCACCAGGGGCCGATCGTGCTCGATCGTTCCCTTCACGCGATAGCTCGTCGGGCCGTCGACCTTGCGGACGTTGAAGTGCCGGCCACAGACGATGGTGTCTGCCCGGATCGGCACGGTGCCGAAGTCGATCAGGCCGACGCCGACTTCGCGCATGCTCTGCGGCGAGACGGTGAGCGCCACCGCGAAGATCAAATAGCCGAGCACGATCACGAGCTTAATGGCCATCACGCGCTCCAGCATGCGGTAGATCGTGCCGCCGAAGATGAGCGGCAGAAAGGCCGAGAGAAAAATCAGGTAACCGAACGCCTTGACCAATTGGTCTTCGCTCAGCGTGATGCCCAGGAGCGACGTGCTTCCGCTGCCGGGCAAGTGCCCCAGCATGGCGGCGGCCAGTGGCACGGCGGCGTTCGAGGCGTTGAAGGGCCACACGGCGGCGAAATCGAGCGCCAGATAAAGGAAGGTCCACAGGCGGGGACCGGGAAAGGTGCGAAAAAAGCCGACCACGATCGGCTCGCCGCAATAGAGCGTATAGCGCATCATCTCCAGGTTGCAGAACACCTGGGCCACGATGCTGAGCGTGGCCACCCACAGCAGGGTGCCGCCGTATTGTGCGCTGACGGCCGGGCCGGAAAGCCATTCGCCCGACCCGACCGACGCCCCGGCCAACAGCACTCCGGGGCCGAGCATCGCCTTCCAGGTCTGCCAGCCTCCGGGCGGGGGCGGAGCGAGCTCGCCCGTCTGCCACGGGGCGAGCATGCC
Organism: Actinobacteria bacterium 21-64-8; assembly: GCA_002255315.1. Lineage (GTDB taxonomy): Bacteria > Actinomycetota > Acidimicrobiia > Acidimicrobiales > RAAP-2 > RAAP-2. Next base: position 4,687 of record NCBD01000054.1, read on the forward strand.
GCAGTTGCCTTTGTCGGATTGGGGTGGGATCGAAGTTGTCACAACGATTTTGGATTTTCGATTTTGGATTTTGGATTGGCTCGCGTGTGGCCGCAGTAGGAGTGCGACAAAACGATGCTTGTCCGAACCGCGATGTCGAGGATGATCGAAGATGGTAATCCAAAATCCAAAATCGACAATCCAAAATCAGCAAACAGTTGCCGCTCCAACCGCCCGATTCAGAGCCGGCATCAGCTCTCGCGCGAACAGTTCCATGCTGCGCAGCCAACTCGGCTTGTCGTCCCAGTCGTAGCTCATCAGCACCAGCGTGCCGAAGGTGCCGGTCTCTTCGACCAGGGCCAGCAAGCGGCGGAGCACTTCATCGACGTCGCCGGCGATGATTTGCTCGTCCATCAAAAAGTCGACGTTGCAATCGGCGTCGCTCGTTTCCAGATCGCGCTTGTAGATTTTGCGGCCCAGGCCGCGGTCGAAGAGCATGCCGATGTATTCGTAGTTGCGGCCGAGCGAATTCGTGCGGGCCAGGCGGCGGGCCTCCGACGTGCTGTCGGCCAGAAAGATCGAGCGGCAGACCTTCCAGTCGCTTCGCTGGGGCGTTCGCCCGGCGGCCAGCGCGGCCGCCGCGTAGGTCCGCCAGTGGTCGGCCAGCACGTTGCCCGTCACCAGGCAATGGCTGAACGGCTGATAGCCGCGGGCGCCGGCCGTTTTCATCGTGGGCGAGTTGCGGCTCATGGCCGGCATGGCGATCGGCGGCAGCGGCCGTTGCAGCGGCCTGTGGATGAAGCCGATGCCGGTTTCGTAATCGACGTATTTCTTCAGCCTGATCTGCCAGAACTTGCCCTGGTATTCATAGGGCGGATCCGACGACCAGAGATAGAGAATGATGTCGACCGCTTCATCGACCATGGCCTGGGCCTGCTTGGGGTCGATGCCATACAACTCCTGGTCGGCGGTGACGCTGCCGGCGCCGAAGCAGAGGTTCAGCCGGCCTTTCGACAAGTGGTCGAGAAAGGCCAGCCGGCTGGCCACGTGCGCCGGATGATGTTGTTGCAAGCAGACAGGCGCCGCGCCCAGGCGAATGGAGCGGGTTTCGCCCAATGCCCGGCCGATGAAGATTTCGGGCATCACGATGGTTTCGTACTTCATCGTGTGGTGCTCGCCGATCCAGAACTCGTCGAAACCGAGTTCTTCGGCGCGGACGATCAGCTCCAAATCTTCGTCGTAGCACTGGGCCAGCGGCTTGGCCGGGTCGTGGAACGGCATGATGAACATGCCATAGCGGATCGTGCCGTTGTCGCCGTTGGTCGAGGGGCCGTGTAACATCGCCTGGGTCCTTGGTGGCCGGATGAGCGGGAAGTGGCATCGTCGCCCGCGCTCAAACTAGACGCTGAGCGGACGTGAGTCAAGCAATTGCCGTTCGAAGTTCCAAACGCGCCGCCTAGAGGAAGTCCCTTTGATCGCGTGTGAGGTTTGGGTGCTGGCTGCGGAAGAGACCGGAACTGGTTCACATCAATCACCGCGCCTTCTTACCTGTTGAGCAGCGTGCGTTCAGGGACCGAGGCCAAGCTGCTTCTTGGCCTCTTCCCAGGGAATAGCCGCCTCTTGCCGACGGCGTTCGATCAGTTGGTGAAACTCGGCCGAGACGGCAAAACTGGCGGAGAGACGGTCCTCATCATTCTCGACAGCCCGAAGCACAATCCACGTTTCGCCATCCCGAGTGATGACGACGTCACCACTGGCGGCTGCCGCCAGATACT
>NCBD01000190.1 GCA_002255315.1 Actinobacteria bacterium 21-64-8
CGCGCCGCGCCGCGTACCGCGTTGGAGATGCCAACGGCGCGCGAAGATCGGTTCGGCACCTGGTGGCGTACGGCCCTTCAACTCCCTTTTCACCCCCGCGACATGCAGCTCATTCGTAATCTCACCTACGGACCCGCCCCGCGCCATCGCCTCGACGTCTGGCGCCAATCGACGACCCCCACGGGCGCGCCGGTGATCTTGTACCTCCACGGCGGCGCGTGGACCTTCGGCGACAAGCGTGAACAGGGCCGCCCGATGCTGCACGAGTTCGTGCGACGTGGCTGGATCGTCGTGACGTCGAACTATCGACTCGCGCCGACGCACCCGTGGCCGGCCCAAATTGAAGACGCGACGCGCGTGCTCGGGTGGATCAAAAAGAACGTCGCGACCTATGGCGGTGACCCCGCGCGCGTCGTGGTCGCCGGCGGTTCGGCGGGGGGACACCTCGCGGCGCTCCTCGCCCTGACGAGTACTGACCCGACCTGGCGCCCGCGCGACGTGGCGGGAGTCGCCGACTGGTCGGTGCGCGGCGCGCTCTCTTTTTACGGCGTCTTAGAGATGACCGGTGACGAGACGTACTGGCGCGGACTGGGCGCGGGCCTTCGTGGACTGCTCGAGCGGCGCATTGTCCAACGTCCCTACCTCGGCAACGAGGCACTCTACGAGGCGCTCTCGCCCTATCACCGCCTGCACGAAGGGGCTCCCGCGTTCTTGGTCGTCCAGGGCGTCAACGACACCTTGGTGGACGTTCAAGTCGCGCGGAGTTTTGTCGAGCGCTTCCTCGAGGTGGCGAGCGCTCCGATCTACTACGTGGAACTGCCCTGTACCCAACACGCCTTTGACGTCACGGCCAGCCCGCGCACTTCAGCGACGACGCGCGCGGCGATTGCGTTTGCGCAGTCGGTGGTCGCGAGTGACCAGTGGCGCGTCGCACCCGCCAACGAGGTGCGTTCCTAGTCGAGTGCGAGTTCGACCAACACGCTGAGTTCACTCGCCACGGCGAGCTCGACGCCCTCGATGGAACCCGCCGCGCGCAGATCGGCGTCACAGAGCTCGACGGCGTGGAGCGCTTCGCTCGGACCGTTCACGACGAGGCGCAGCACTTTCGCGCGCTGGGAGACCTTGGCGGTACTTTTCTCGCGTCGAATCGCCTCGAGGACGGTCGAGACGGTCTCAAAGACCGGGTCCTCACTGGTGAGCGACGCGAACTCGTCCGTGCGGGGCCAGGGCGTGACGTGTACCGATCCGTCGTGCCACCAGCGCCAGACCTCTTCGGTGACGAAGGGAAGAAACGGCGCGAAGAGGCGCTGGAGCACCGACAAGGCGAGCGTGAGCGCCGCGCGCGCCGAGGCGATGCCCGCTTCGTCGCTCTCGCCGTAGGCGCGGGTCTTGACGAGTTCGACGTAGTCGTCGCAGAACGACCAGAAGAAGGTTTCGGTGCGCTCGAGGGCGCGCGCGTAGTCGTACTTCTCGAAGTCACTCGTCGTTTCCACCACCAGCGCGCGCAGGCGCACCACGAGTTCGCGGTCGAGTGGGTTGGTGACCTCGGTGACGTTGAGTTCTCGGGTGGTGTCCACTCGCCCGAGCACGAATTTCGAAACGTTCAAGAGTTTGATCGCGAGGCGTCGACCAATTTTCATCTGGCCCTCGTCGAGTGCGGTATCAACGCCGGGGCGACCTGAGGCCGCCCAGTAGCGCAGTGAGTCGGCGCCGTGTGCCTCTAAGAGGGGCATCGGGGTCGTCACGTTGCCCTTGGATTTGCTCATCTTCTTGCGATCGGGATCGAGCACCCAGCCCGAGATCAACGCGTGTCGGTAGGGAACCGAATCGTGTTCGAGGTGCGCGCGCACGACGTTCGAAAAGAGCCAGGTACGGATGATTTCGTGCGCCTGGGGGTGGAGGTCCATGGGGTAGACCTTCTCGAAGAGTCCTTCTTCCAACGTGGCGGCGATGTCGGGGCTGAGCGAGCTCGTCGCCCAGGTATCCATGAGGCAGGTCCTCATCGCGCGCGAAGAGCGGGGCGTCAAAGTTGACGTTGCCCTCGCCGTCGAGGGGGTACCAGACCGGGAAGGGGACGCCGAAGAAGCGCTGACGCGAGATGTTCCAATCGAGGTTGAGTCCCTCGACCCAGGTGCGGTAGCGATGCTTCATGAAGTCGGGGTGCCAGGTGAGCTCGTCGCCTCGCGCGAGCAGCTCGTTGCGGTGACTGAGCGTGCGCACGAACCACTGTCGTGAAGTCACGATCTCCAAGGGACGCTCGCCTCGCTCGTAGAACTTCACCGGGTGGGTAATCGCGCGCGGTTCGCCCACGAGTGCCCCCGCGTCGCGCAGTTGGTCGACGACCGTCGCGCGCGCTTGGTTGACGGTCTTTCCCTCAATCGAGGCGTAGGCGGCCTGGGCGAGCTCGGGTGCTTCGGCCGCGAACTCAGCACTGGCAAAATCGGCCGCCATGAAGCGTCCGTCGCGACCAATGAGCGCTCGTGTGGGCAGGGCGAGCTCGCGCCACCACGTCACGTCGGTCGTGTCGCCAAAGGTGCAGATCATGGCGATGCCCGAACCCTTGTCGGGGTCGGCGAGTTCGTGAGTGAGGATGGGTACTTCCACGCCGTAGAGCGGCGTGCGCACGGTGGTGCCCGCCAGTGGCGCGTAGCGCTCGTCGTCGGGGTGCGCGACCAGCGCGACGCAGGCCGCCAAGAGTTCGGGCCGCGTCGTTTCGATCTCGATCGTGCCCGGTGCGCCGACGCGCTCGAAGGCCACGCGGTGATAGTTCCCGGGACGCTCGCGGTCTTCGAGTTCGGCCTGGGAGACGGCGGTACGAAAGTCCACGTCCCACAAAGTTGGAGCGACGCTGGCGTAGACCTCGTCGCGCTCGACGAGGGCTAAGAAACCGCGCTGGCTGACTGCTTGGGCGTGGGGTGAGATGGTCGAGTACTCGAGGCTCCAGTCGATCGAGACCCCGAGGTTTCGCCAGAGGTCTTTAAAGACCTCTTCGTCGGCCGCGGTCAACTGCAAACAGAGTTCAACGAAGTTACGCCGTGAGATGGCGATCTTCGCCTCGGCGGGCTCGCTCGGGGCGACGAAGGTGGGGTCGTAGGCGAGCGACGGGTCACAGCGCACCCCGTAGAAGTTCTCGACGCGCCGTTCGGTCGGTAGTCCGTTGTCGTCCCAGCCCATCGGATAAAAGACGTCCTGACCGCGCATGCGCCAGAATCTCGCGATGAGGTCGCACTGGGTGTAGCTAAAGAGGTGTCCCATGTGCAGGTTCCCCGAGACCGTGGGCGGGGGCGTGTCAATCGAAAAGACCCGTTCGCGCGCGGTGTCGCGATTAAAACGGTAGGTCCCTTCGCTGTCCCAGCGGGCCATCCAGGCGCCCTCGAGACCGTCCACGGTGGGTTTTTCGGGGACGACGTGGGCGCTCGTGCGAAGAAGGTCGGACATGGTTGGCCTAGTTTAGAACAGTGATTTCCTTGTTTGATTCGGCCCTGGGCGAGGTGCGCGAACTCGTACTGCGCGACGAGGGGCGCCTGTCGATCTACCTCTGTGGACCGACCGTCTACGACGCGCCGCACCTCGGGCACGGTCGCCACGCACTGGTCTGGGACGTACTGCGTCGCTGGTGCACGTTTCAAGGTCTCGAGGTGGACTTCGTCTCTAACATCACCGATGTCGATGACAAGATCATCGCGCGCGCGGCCCGTGACCACGCCACCGAAACCACGGTCGCCGAGCGCTCCGAGCACCTGTGGTTCGCCGCGCTCGA
>NCBD01000055.1 GCA_002255315.1 Actinobacteria bacterium 21-64-8
CTGCGCGCCGCCGGGGTGGGCGTGCACGTCGGCCACGACGACGCCACGGTCCGTGCGGCCGACCTCGTGCTCTGGAGTCCCGCGGTGCGCGACGACGACGCCGAGTTGCGCGCGGCGCGTGAAGTCGGCGCGACATTGCTGGCGCGCGCTGAACTCTTTCGGCAATTGAGTGACGTCGGAGAAGTGGTGGGGCTCTGTGGCACTCACGGCAAGACAACGGCGACCTCGATGATGGTTCACGTGGCGCGCTCGGCGCGCCGTGACGTCGGTTGGCTCGTGGGCGCGGAGGTGCTCGGCGCGGGCGCCAATGGGCACTGGGGTGCGGAGGGACTGATCGTCGAAGTCGACGAAAGTTACGGCACGTTCGCGCACCTCACGCCTCACGCGTTGGGACTACTGAACGTTGAAGCCGATCACTTGGATCACTATGGCTCGCTCGACGCGCTCGAGCACGCCTTTGGCGCGCTCGTCGACCGAGCGACGGGCCCCGTCGTCGCCTGGACCGACGATCCGGGCGCCGCGCGCGTGGCCGCATCGCGCGAGCGCGTCGTGCGGGTGGGCACCCGAGACGCGACGTGGTGCGTGCGCGACGTCGTACTCACTCGCGCCGACGCCACGTTCACCCTCGCGGGGCCGGGTGAGACGCTCGGACTGCACTTGGCCGTGACGGGTGCGCACAACGTCGCCAACGCCGCGGTCGTTGCGGTGTTGGCGCGCCGGTGGGGACTCGACACCTCGTCGGTCGTTGAGGGACTGGCGAACTTTGTGGGCGCACCGCGACGCTTCCAGCTTCGTGGTCGCTGGCGAGGGGCCGACGTCTACGAAGACTACGCCCACCTGCCCGGCGAGATTGCCGCGACGTTGCGCACGACGAAGGCCCTCGGTTACGAGCGCGCGCTGGTTATCTTTCAACCCCATCGAGTGTCGCGCACGTTGGCGCTCGTTGAGGATTTCGCCCACGCCTTCGTCGGCGCACGCGACCTGATCGTTACGGATCTCTACGACGCCGGCGAGATGAATCCACTCGACGTCCACGGTGACGTCGTCGCCGACGCCGTGCGAGACGCCCACCCCGAGATTGGCGTGCGTTACGTCAAGGAGTTGGCCTCGATTGGCGAGGTGATGACCACCTTCGACGATGTTGACGTCGTCCTGGTCGTGGGCGCCGGCGACGTGGCGCGAGTAATCGACGATTTCGTGGAGGAGCGCGCGTGAATCTCACCGCACTTCGCGACCTCAACGATGTGCAAGTGGACCTTGACGCCCCGTTAGGGGCTCGCACGACGTACCGCGTGGGGGGCCGGGTGCGCGCACTCGTGACGTTGCGTGATAGCCGTCAGCTCGACGAGGTCGCCGAGGCGTTCGCGACGTGCGAGATGCCCCTGCTCGCGGTCGGGCAAGGCTCGAACCTCTTGATCAATGAGGGCCTGCACGACCTCGTCGCCGTGGTGCTCGAAGGAAGTTTCGCCACGCTCGACGTGCGCGACGACGGTGACGCCGTGGCCGTGCGCGTCGGCGCCGCGATGGCCCTTCCCGTCGTGGCGCGCCGACTCGCCGGGGAAGGAGTCGTGGGTTTTGAGTGGGCGGTTGGCGTGCCGGGCAGTTTCGGGGGCGCCGTGGCGATGAACGCTGGTGGGCACGGTTCGGACGTCGCGGCTTCGCTCGTGTCGGTGCGGCGATGGCGCGAAGGGAGCGTGGCGACGCTGCTGACGCGCGAACTCGCGCTCGGTTATCGCACCAGCGCACTACGAGACGGTGATCTCGTTCTCGAAGGCGAGTTACGCCTCGCTCGCGGTGACGCCGACGCGGCGAGTGCTCGAGTGCGTGAGATCGTCCAATGGCGGCGAGCACACCAGCCCGGAGGTGCGAACGCGGGCAGTGTCTTTCGCAATCCCGCCCACGACGCGGCGGCTCGTCTCATCGAGTCCGTCGGCGCGAAAGGGATGCGTTTTGGCAGCGCGGTGGTCAGCGAAAAACACGCCAATTTCATCCAAGCCGACCAGGGTGGACGAGCGCACGACGTCTTTACGCTCATGATGATGGTACGAACGAAGGTGCGTGATGAGACGGGTATCACGCTCGAGCTCGAGAATCGACTCGTGGGCTTTGAGGAGTACGCGTGAGTCGGCGTCGACCCGAAGAGCTCGCGCGTACGTCGCGTCCACGTCGCGCGCGGGCCGCTAAGTCCGCGACGAGGGTTGCGGCCCCAAAAGTTCCAAAAGCCCCAAAAGTTCCAAAAGTTCCAAAAGCCCCCGGCGCGCGCGCACACACTCCTAACCGTGCCCGCCGTAGCCATGACGGGCTCGCGGTCACGTCGGATCTCGCGCGACCCAAACGCCGTCGACTGCTCTGGGGCTCACTGTTCGCGCTGGCGGTGCTCGCCACGCTCGCCCTCGGCGCGCGATGGATTCTCCAGCGTCCGTACTTTCACGTCCAGCACGTCGTGATCAGTGGACTGCGTCACGAAACCGATGCGCAAGTGCTGACCGCGAGTGGGCTCGGGGCACATCCCTCGATGCTTTCGGTAAACGCCGCGACGGTGCGAGCGCGCTTGTCAAAATTTTCTTGGATTGACAGGGTACGCCTGGAGAAACACTGGCCCAATACCGTCGTGGTCCAGGTCACCGAGGCGACCCCCGTCGCCGTTGCCTTCGCCCAGGGCCATGTCTTGCAGTACGTCGACGCGGCCGGACGCGACTTGGGCGTCGCGCCCCTACGTGCGAACCTACCGACGCTCAGTTTTCAGCACCCCACGAAACCGTGGCCCTACGGCGGAAGGGGTGCGGAAGGTGCCTACGTGGCGAGTCGGCTCCCGGCCGCCTTTGCGTCGCAGGTCTCAGTCATCAGTGAAAATGCCAAAGGTGACGTGACGCTCAAAATGACGACCCCGGTCACCTTCGTGCTTGGTTCGGCGACGAACCTACACGCCAAGTTCGTGGCCATTGCCTCGGTGATAGCCCATTCGACGCTTGGACCCGGCGACGTCGTGGACGTGACGGTCCCCGATGAGTTGGCCGTCACGGGTCCGGCGCCCTCGTGATAAGGCATTTGACCACGTAGGGGGCGCTGACTAGCCTTCAAAGACTGTTCGCCTCAGTGTGGACCCAATGTCGCGGTGCCACAATAGAAGAGTTAATCCAAGGGGAGCCCATGAGTCTCAATCAGAGCAACTACCACGCCATAATCAAGGTTATTGGTGTGGGCGGCGGCGGCGTCAACGCGGTGAATCGTATGGTCACGTCGGGCCTGCGCAACATTGAATTCATCGCCGCGAACACCGACGCGCAGGCGTTGCTGCTCTCCGAGGCCGATTTGAAAATCGATATTGGTCGTCAACTCACCCGGGGCTTGGGTGCGGGGTCGGACCCCGAAATCGGTCGTCAGGCCGCCGAGGACCACCGCGCGGAGATTGAAGAAGCTCTGAAAGACACCGACATGGTCTTTATTACAGCGGGCGAGGGCGGCGGTACCGGCACGGGTGCGGCACCGGTCGTCGCCGAGATTGCGCGCTCACTGGGGATCTTGACCATTGGCGTCGTGACGCGACCTTTCGCCTTTGAGGGTCGCACCCGGGCGAACCAGGCCGAGAAGGGTATTCAGGCGTTGCGTGACAAGGTTGACACCTTGATCGTGATTCCCAATGACCGACTCTTGTCAGTCACCGCCGCGGATACCTCGATGCTCGACGCCTTCAAGATCGCCGACGACGTGCTGCTCTCGGCGGTGCGCGGCGTGACCGACCTTATTACCGTGCCCGGACTCATCAACACCGACTTCGCCGACGTCAATACCGTGATGCGTAACGCCGGTACCGCCATTATGGGCGTGGGCACGTCCACGGGTGAAGGACGCGCCGTGAACGCCGCGCGCGCCGCAATCACCTCGCCCTTGCTCGAAGCTTCCATTGATGGCGCGCGAGGCATTTTGATGAATATCGTCGGTGGCCCCAATGTGACGTTGAGCGAAGTGACCCAGGCGGCCGAGATTATTCACTCCGTGGCGCACCCCGACGCGAACATCATCTTTGGCAGCGTGATCGACGAAACGATCGGCGAAGCGGTGCGCGTGACCGTGATCGCGGCGGGCTTTGATCAAAACGCCAAGCCGGCCGCCACGACGGTCGCGCACCCGGTGATGACCGAAGGACCGACGAGCGACATTTTTACCAGTGCCGCCCCCGGCGACGACTTCTTCGATCTCGGTGGCGATGACGACCTCCCGAGTTTTCTCCGTTAACGACGAACTGCGCTCTCGCGTCGCGGCGAATTTGGCGGTCCTGCGCGAGCGCGTCGCGGCCGCGTCGCCCTGGCCCGATCGGGTGCGCGTTGTTGCCGTCTCGAAGACTTTTGACGTCACGTACGTCGAAGTCGCGATTTCGCTGGGGCTCGACACGTTGGGTGAAAATTACGTGGACGAACTTTGCGAGAAGCGTCGAGCGACGAGTTCAACTGCGCGGTGGCACTACCTCGGAGCACTGCAGAGCAACAAAATCGCGCGAGTCTTGGCGTGCGCTGACGTGCTCGGTAGCGTGTCGCGTGAGAAAGAAGTGCGTGCCATCGCACGACTTCGCCCGGGCGCCGTCATCGACGTCCAAGTTGATTTCACCGGCGCGGCGCAACGAAACGGCGCGCCGCGCGACGAGGTGGGGACGCTGGTCACGCTCGCGCGTGAACTCGGCCTCGTGGTTCGCGGCCTCATGACCGTGGCGTCTCCAGATCCGCGCGCCGGCGAGGCCGCGTTTCGCGCCACGAGCGCGCTGGCTGATCAGCTCGAGCTCCCAGAACGCTCCATGGGTATGAGCGACGATCTAGAAGCGGCCTGTCGGGCCGGCTCGACCGAAATTCGTGTGGGTCGTGCCCTCTTTGGGCCCCGAGTGCCGGTTGGGCGCCTCGCCTAACATAGGGCCGGGCGGTACGGCCGCGAGGAGAACGAGCATGAAAGAACGACTGCGGGGATTCCTAGGTTTCCTGGGCCTGGTCGAAGACGAATACGGTGAGTTTGGACCATCGGGCGCGCCGCGGCCCTTCAGCGAGGCGCCGTCGAACGAGCCAGAGTGGAGCGCTCACGTGGCGACCCCACCGCCGCCCACGCGCACGTTTCCGACGACGAACTCGCAGGGCGGCGCGCTGCGTCCGGTGGGTTCGGCGCCGAGCGCCCTTCGTCCCGTCGCGCACCCCAATGGCGGTGCGCCACGAAGCCCCAGTGGCCTCGGTGCGGCGCGCACGGTCTCGTCGTTTTCTACGCAACGTGACGTCGTCGTGCTCTCCCCGAATGCCTACGACGATTCGCGTCGAGTCACCGATCACCTTCGCGCGAACCGCGCCGTGGTCCTGACGACCCTCGGCGTCGAGCAGTCGCTCGCGCGCCGACTGGTGGACTTTACGGCCGGCACGGCGTACGCGATGAACGCGCGGATTGAGCCGTTGTTGCGCGGGGTCTACCTCATCTCACCTCAAGGTCTCTACGTGGGTCCCGACGTGAAAGAGCGTTTGCGCGTGGGCGACTACGCCGGCTTTGAGCAGGCATGAGCTTCGTTCACTTCATACTTAACCTCTACATCTGGGTTTTGATTATCGCCGCGCTGTTGAGCTGGTTTCCGAGCGCTCAAGGTGGCGTGGGCACGCTGAAACGGGTGCTGGCGCGCTTGACCGAACCCGTGTTGATGCCATTGCGCCAGATCTTGCCACGGCCGAACTTCGGTGGCGTCGGCATCGATCTCTCGGTGCTGGTGGCGATTGTGCTCTTAGAGGTCATCAACAACCTCATCTAGCGGCCAATCCAAAACTCGCAAAGGCGCGAGCGATAGGGTGGCTCCATGGATAGCACGGAACACGTAACCTCAGCCCTGGACGCAATTGAAACGGTGGCCTTTAAGGTCGGCCTCAAGGGCTACAACGTCGACGAGGTTGATGATTTCCTCGAGCGACTCGCCACCGAAACGCGTCAGTTAAAGGACTTGGTCCAACAACAGCGTCAACAACTTCGCCAGGCCTCGGAGCGCATTGCGCAGCTAGACGCTCGCGGACCAGTCACGGCGATGGCTCCGCCGACGGCCGCTCCCGTGGCACGTGCGGGTACGGGGAGTGCCGAGCAGGTCACTTCCATGATCGCCATGGCCCAGCAGTTCATCGAGTCAGCGCAGCAAGAAGCCGAAACCAAGGCCAAGGAACTCACCACCGCCGCCCAAGAACGCGCCCGTGAGATTGTCGCCGAAGCACGTTCACGCGCCGAAGACGAAGTGAATCGTTTGAACGGCCTGAAACAGCGCCTGAGTGAAGACGTGGACACGCTCGCACGTCAACTGGACGCCGAACGCGCGCGTCTTGGCGGTTGGCTCGCCGAATTCACACGCTGGGTCGAATCGTCACTGCAGGTCGATTCGTCACCCAAGGCACCGGCTCGCGAGAGCGCACCA
>NCBD01000056.1 GCA_002255315.1 Actinobacteria bacterium 21-64-8
CGGTGGTCGTGACGGTGGTCGTGACGGTGGTCGTGAGGACCGCGGTCGCGGTCCACGCGGCGAGCGCGACGCTGAGACCGTGGCACCAAGCGAAGGTGTGAGTGAGGAAGAAGTCCTGGAACTCGTGGGCGCCGCTGATGAAACGGCCAGCAAGGGGGTCGACGAATGAAGGTCCTCTTACGAAGCGACGTCCAAGGTGTCGGCCGACGAGGCGACATCGTTGACGTGAAGTCGGGCTACGCTCGCAACTTCTTGCTACCCAGTGGAGCCGCGCTGTCGGCGACCGACGCCACCGAGGTGCAAGCGAAGGCCATGCGCCGCGCGCGCGATCTGCGTGACGCCCAGAGTCGTCAGGCCGCCGAGACTCAAAAGGGCGTCATCGAGTCGACGACGCTTACTATTGCCGCACGTGCGGGGACGAATGGTCGACTATTCGGTTCAGTAACCGAGAGCGACGTCGTGAACGCACTGCGTACCGCGACGGGTGTCTCGCTCGATCGTCACGCCATCCAAATGGGTGAGCACCTCAAGGAATTAGGGAGCGCGACGGCAAGCGTTGTGCTCTTTGGCGGCGTCACCGCGACCGTCTCGATTGAGGTCATCGCGAAGTAAGTCGCGACCGCATTTTTCACGACGCCCGGGGCATGTGCCCCGGGCGTCGTGCGTGTTCGCGCGATGATGTCACAGTGGTGCGTCAGACTGCGATTCAATGGAGTTAGACACAGGTATTTCCACACGATGTTGTTCTTGCACCGCACAAGACGAATCGACAACCGTTGAGTACTTATGACGCAGATTGAATCCGAACGAAGTCGACAGGTACCGGGGCGGGTCCCCCCGAGCGCGATTGAAGCAGAAGAGTCCTTGATTGGGGCCATGCTGCTCTCACCTGAGGCGGTCTCTGTTGCGTACGAGAACGTGCAGGCCGAGGATTTTTATCGACCGTTGCACGGTCAGATTTACAGCGCCATCATTGCGCTGACGCACGCGTCAGAACCGGTGGACTACGTCACGGTGCAAGCGAAACTCCAAGAGCGCGGCTCAGGGGCAGTAGAGCTCGGTGTCTTGTCCGCGCTCCAACTCAATACCCCTTCGGCGGCGAACGCGCAGCACTACGCCGAGATTGTGCGAGAAAAGGCGCAACAGCGACGCCTGATCGCCGCCGCCGGCGAAATTGTTGACGACGCGTATCAGGTCACCGACGACGTTATGGCGCTCATCGACGACGCCGAACGCAAGATCAACGCCATCGGCGACAATCGAAAGATTGACTCGGTGTCGCCGCTGCAGCGACTTCTCCTCGCCGAAGCGGACATTCTCGAACAGCGTGGTGAGACGCGGGGTCAGTTCAACGGACTCGAGACGGGCTACAAATCCCTCGACGCGATTCTCCAGGGTCTCCAACCAAGTTCAATGACGATCGTCGGTGCGCGCCCGGGTACGGGTAAGACGGCCTTCGCGTTGGGCGTTTTGATTCACGTCGGGGCGGTCGTTGGACGACCGGCGCTCTTTTTCTCGCTGGAGATGAGTCGCCAAGAACTCGCCGAGCGCATTCTTGCTTCTACGGCGCGCATCGACTCGTCGAAACTGCGCACCGGCGACTTGAACCAGCACGACTGGGATCGCGCACACGACGCGTTTGGTTTCTTGCAGTCCACGAAGATTTTCATCGACGACAACCCGAGTTTGACGGTGATGGACGTGCGAGCGCGTGCTCGACGAATCAAGCAGCAAAGTGGTGATCTTGGCGTGGTGATCATTGACTACTTGCAACTCATGTCGTCGCGAGGTCGGGCCGAGAACCGTCAGGTCGAAGTCGCCGACATGAGTCGTTCGCTCAAAATCCTCGCGCGCGAACTGGAGTGTCCCGTCGTGGCACTCTCGCAGCTCTCGCGCAAGCTCGAAGAGCGAGCGGACAAGCGCCCCATGATGTCAGACCTTCGAGAATCGGGCTCCCTGGAGCAAGACGCCGACGTCGTGTTGTTTCTCTTTCGCCCCGAGATTTACGGTGAGGTGTCGAACGACATGAAGGCTGACGCGGAAGTCATTGTGGGCAAGAACCGAAATGGGCCCACCCGCACCGCACACTTGACGTGGCGTGGCGAGTTTGCGCGCTTTGACAACGTGGCCGACGCGCGAGAGATCTGAGCGAGCTCTAGTCTGCAAGCGTGGGCCGTTTTGATCAGATCGTTCGCTGCAAAAGAGGGCACCTCTTTACGACAACGTGGGTGCCCTTCGCGTCGCTCAAAGCCGTGCGTCTGGGGAATCGTCGCTACCAGTTTTGTCCCGTCGGACGGCACTGGTCGCTCGCTACACGGGTCGATCCCTCGACGCTCAGTGAAGATGAACGCCGAGACGCCCCACGTCACGACGTTCACCTGCCCTAGCGACGAGTTGGTGGGGCGCAGCGCAGTGTTATTTGGGCTGCATACGAATGCCCGCGTCGACGCGAACGCATTCGGCGTTCATGTAGCTGTTGGCGAGCAGCTCGACGGCCATTGAGGCGAACTCGTCGGCGAAACCGAGTCGCTTGGGGAAGAGCACGCCGGCGCCGAGGCGGGCCTTGAACTCATCAGAGGCGGGGCCCGTGCCGTAAATCGGCGTGTCGATGAGTCCCGGCAGGATGCAGTTTGCGCGCACGCCGATGGCGGCGAGGTCGCGCGCCAGTGGCAGCGTAAGCCCCACGACGCCGCCCTTGGACGAGGAGTACGCGACCTGTCCGATTTGACCATCTTCGGCCGCGACGGAGGCGGTGTTGACGATCGCGCCACGCATGGCGTCGGCGTCGGGGGTGTTGTGGCTCATGGCGGTCGCGGCCAAGCGACAGACGTTGAAGGTGCCAATCAGGTTGATTTCAATGACCTTGCGATAGAGCTCGAGGTCGTGGGCCGAGGCGTACTCGCCGTCTTTGCCAATGGTGCGCGTCGCCCAGCCAATACCCGCGCAGTTGACCGCACTCCACAGCGGCGCCATGGCCTTGGCTGCTTCGATGGCGGCGATGACCTGATCGGTGTTGGTCACGTCGCAGTGCACGTAGGTGCCTCCGACCTCCTTCGCGACGGCCTCGCCGCGTTCGTCGTTTAAGTCCGCGACGACGACCTTGACGCCGCGCGCACGCAGCGCGCGGGTGGTGGATTCTCCGAGTCCCGAGGCGCCACCGGTGACGACCGCGGAGGTGTTCTTCAGTTCCATGCTGCTCCTGTCGAGTGTTCAGCACCGTCGCTGGACACTCACAGAGTCAAGCAGAACCGCGAGGGGGGCGGCGACGAGGCCCGTAGCACGCCTCGTCGCCGTCGATTTCGAGACCTCGTCACTTGGTCGTGTGACGCGTGGGGCGCTCGGCTCGACGCGTGGCGCGACGACGCTCGCGCCGATATTTCAACTCGTAGTAGATACCCAGACCGGGCAGGAAGACACACACGGCAAAGGTGAGGCTGACGAGCAGGGGTGAGAAGATCAGGGCCACCATGAGGACTCCTTTCGCGGGAATCGGTGAGGACTGCTCCAGTGTCATCTCGTTACTGAAGGCCGAGTCAAGAGTCTGTCAATGGGAGGATAAGAAAGTGTGCTCGTGCGCCACTGCACGAGGGCCCCTAACCTTGGTAAGTGCCGTCGCTCTACGAAGTAACCCGTGAAGAACTCAGTGAGTTACTGGGTGATGAGCCGCGCTACCGGGTTGAGCAGGTCTGGCACGGGCTGTGGACGACGAACGAGTCAATTGAATCGATCTCCACGATTCCAAAGTCGCTGCGCGCGTCGCTCGCCGAACGCTTTCCGAACTCGCTGCGGGTGATCGAAGAGGTCGCGAGCGACCACGGTGCGACGCGCAAATGGGTGCTCGAACTCCACGACGGCTCGACGATTGAAACGGTGCTGATGCTCTACGACGATCGCGCAACGGTGTGTATCTCGTCCCAGGCTGGTTGCGCGATGGGTTGTACGTTTTGCGCCACGGGTCAGGCTGGTTTCTCACGTCAATTGAGTGTGGGTGAAGTCGTCGAACAGGTGCTCTTCGCGGCGCGCCACGCCGCCCCGCGCCGACTCTCCAACGTCGTCTTTATGGGCATGGGTGAACCACTCGCGAACTACCCCGTGACCGTCGAGGTGCTGCGACGGCTGCAGTCATATCGCGCCATGTCGGCTCGACACCTCACCGTTTCGACCGTCGGCGTCGCGCCGGCGATTGAGCGACTCGCGCGCGAGGGCCTCCCCGTCACCCTCGCGGTCAGTCTGCACGCGGCGAACGACGAAACGCGCAGTGAGCTGGTGCCGCTCAATCGGCGTTACCCACTCGCACGACTTCGTGAGGCGTGCGCCTACTGGAGCGCGACCACCAAACGTCGACTCAGTTTTGAGTGGGCCCTCATCGATCAGGTCAACGACACCGCGCGCGCCAGCGACGAGTTGGCCGACTACGCACTCGGCCTGGGGGCCCACGTCAATCTCATCCCCCTTAATCCGACGCCGGGTTACTTAGTACGCGGTTCCTCGCCTGAGCGGGTGCGAGGCTTTCGCGACGCGCTCGTCGAGCGAGGCGTGAACGTCACCGTGCGTCAAACACGAGGTCGTTCCATCGCTGCGGCCTGCGGACAGCTCGCTCAAGTCGCCAACGCCAAGCGCACCGCGGTACGCGTGCGCACCCGCTAAAGCCGATCACTTCGCCAAAACTGCGGATAGCGGCGCACGAGAACCGCGACGCCCGCGACACAGACCAACCCGCCCGAGACGATGGAGAAGGTGGTCGAAGTGAAGTTGGCCACGACACCTGACTCCAGGTCGCCCAGTCGCGGGCCACCAGTGACGACGGCGAGTTGAATGGAAGAGACGCGGCTGCGGTATTCGTCGGTGATCGCGTTTTGCAACATGGTGTTTCGTAGCACGGTCGAAATGACGTCCGCCGCGCCCGCGAGGGCGAGACAGGTGAGTCCGACCCAGAGAATGGTCACCGCGCCAAAGAGTGCCATGACGACGCCCCAGCCCACGACGACCAACGCGACGAGTTGTCCCCGTCGACGTACCGCGCTGATCCATCCAGTGACGAGCGCCATTGCGAGCGCACCGGCGCCCGGCGCGGCGTAGAGCAGGCCGAGTACCTGTGGTCCGCCGTGGTAGACGTTGAGCGCCATCGCCGGATAGAGCGCGCGAGGGAGCCCAAAGACGTTGGCGTTGAGGTCGACCAGGTAGATAGCCTTCGCGATGGAGTGTTGGCGCACGTAGCGAAAACCGTTCGCAATCGCGGCGAAGAGCTTCGCGCTCGTGGGCTGCGCGGCGGGGGGAATGGGCGCCATGAAAAAGGTCGCGAAGGCGAGGACGAGAAACGTGCACGCGTCGAGGTAGTAGCACGACGCGAGCCCGACGCTCGCGAGCAAGACACCCGCGAGCGAGGGTCCCGCGACCGCGGCGAGGTTCGTGATGACTTGAAAGTTGGCGTACGCCGCGACGAGCTCGTGGGGCGCGACGAGGACTGGCACCGCCGACGAACGAAGGGGTCCGGCGAATCCCCCCATCCCGGCCGCGAGCGCGGCGAGCACTAAGAGACTGAACAGGTTGGTGTGGGCGGCGCGGGCGTTGAGCGCGAGGGCGCCACTCAGCAACGCCAAGACGAGGGCACTGCCCACGAAGAGTGCGCGGCGATCGACCCGGTCTCCGTAGGCGCCCCCGAGCAGGGAGCCGGTAATTAAGAAGGGCAGTTGTAGCAAACTCGTGAGTCCGACCCACAGACTCGAGTGCGTCGCGAGGTAGACCTGGTAGGGCACGGCGACCAGCGTCAAGTTACTCCCAAGTAGTGAGACAAATTGGCCACCAAAGAGAAGACGAAAGTCGCGATTTTTGCGCAGCGGTGTGAGGTCAACCAGCAGCCGAGGCACCGGCTGATACTACGAGAGTAAGGTTGCTCTGGGGGGCCGCGGTCTAAGGAGAGTCGATGATCGACGAAGAACTAGTCCAGTTGTTGACACCCGAAGGTGAACGAGTCGCCCACCCCGATTACGAAGCCACGTTGAGTGGCGAAGAGATCCTGGGCCTGTATCGGGACATGGTGATTGTTCGACGACTCTGCAACGAGTCCACCTCACTCCAACGGCAGGGTCAACTAGCACTCTGGGCGCCGGTGCAGGGCCAAGAGGCCGCACAAATTGGCGCGGGTCGCGCTCTCGCGCCGATGGACTTCACCTTTCCCACGTACCGCGAACACGGTATTGCGTGGTGTCGCGGCGTGCCGCCCGAGGACATGTTGCGCCTCTTTCGCGCCGTGAGTAACGGCGATTGGGATCCTCAGAACGAACAACAGCAGGAAAAGGTGGTCGTGGCCGTTTAGGGCGCGGGTGACGACGCTCGGAGTTGTCGTGGGCGTCGGCACGCGGGCGGTCGATTCAATCCAAGATTCCTCTCTACCACCGCGCGCACGGTTTCGGCTTTCCCGGCGTGCGCGTGGATGGCAATGACGTACTCGCGGTCTACGAGGTCTCGAAGCGCGCGCTCGAAAACGCGCGCGTCGGCGGAGGTCCGACGTTGATTGAGGCTTACACCTATCGCCTCGGCGCGCACACCACGTCCGACGACCCCACGCGCTATCGCATCGATGCGGAGGTCGAAGTCTGGAAACACCGTGATCCCATCGAACGCGTGAAGTCGCTGCTGGTGCGTGAGTACAAAATCAAGTCGAAAGTCTTTGAAGAAGTCGCGAGTGAGGCCGACGAGAAGGCGCAGAAGTTGCGCGAGGACGTCTTGGCCATGGACCGACCTGACCCGTTGTCCATGTTCGATCACGCCTACGCCAGTGAACACCCGCTCATCGAAGAGGGTCGACGCGAAATGATGGAACTCGGCGTGAGTGGAGGAGGGCACTGATGGCGACCCAGACCATGACCATGGCTAAAGCGCTCAATGAGGGACTTCGTCGCGCGATGGAAAAGAACAAGAAGGTCCTCATCATGGGCGAGGATGTGGGCAAACTCGGTGGCGTCTTTCGCATCACGGACGGTCTGCAGAAAGATTTTGGTGAAGATCGCGTTATTGACGCGCCGCTTGCCGAGTCCGCGATCGTCGGAACGGCCGTAGGTCTCGCGATACGGGGTTATCGCACGGTGTGCGAAATACAGTTCGACGGTTTTGTGTACCCCGCCTTTGACCAAATCGTTTCCCAAGTCGCCAAACTGCACAAGCGCTCTGACGGCGTCTACACCATGGGTCTCGTCATTCGGCTGCCGTTTCAAGGCGGCATTGGAGCGATTGAGCATCACTCGGAAAGCCCCGAAGCGTACTTCGCTCAGACCGCGGGGCTGCGTGTCGTGGCGTGCTCCAACCCCAACGACGCTTTTTGGATGATTCAACAGTCCATTGAACACGACGACCCGATTATCTTCTGCGAGCCCAAGAGCCGCTACTGGGAAAAGGGCGAGGTTGAACTTGATGCGCCGCCCGCCTCACTCTTCGACGCCCAAGTTCGACGTGAGGGCTCGGACGTGACGCTGATCGCCTACGGCGCTTCGGTCAAGACGGCGCTTCGCGCGGCTGACACCGCCGCCGTCGAGGGAGTTTCCCTCGAAGTCATCGACGCGAGGTCCCTTGCGCCCCTCGACCTCGACACCATGGCTACGTCGCTCGAGAAAACGGGTCGACTCGTGGTCGTCCAAGAGGCTCCCCACACCGCGTCCATTGGTTCTGAGATAGTCGCTGAACTGAGCGAGCGTTGCTTTTACTCCCTGGCGGCGCCCGGTCTGCGCGTGAGTGGTTACCACGTGCCGTACCCGCCTTCGCGTATTGAAGAGGACTATCGACCGAACGTAGACCGGGTGCTCGACGCGGTCGATCGAGTGATGGGATTTGAGAGTTGAGTGAAGAGATTTTTCTCCTGCCCGACGTGGGCGAAGGTCTCGTTGAGGCTGAAATCGTGGCGTGGAAAGTGGCCGTTGGCGACGTCGTTTCACTGAACCAGCCCCTGGTCGACATTGAAACCGCAAAGGCGACCGTGGAGCTACCCAGTCCCTACGCCGGGGTGGTGGTCACCCTGCACGGCAACGTGGGCGACGTGATGGAAGTGCACAAGCCGCTCATTACCTTCGATGTCGGTGGCACGATCAGTACGTCGGCTCCGGTCGCCTCGACTGACGCGCCGCCCGTGTCGATGCCGAGTATCGAAAAGCGTGAGTCGGTGCTGGTGGGCTACGGCGTCGCGAACGAAGAAGGCGTCACCACGCGAAAGCACCGTCGCCAGGGCGCCACGGTGCGTTCGACGCCGGCGAGCGTCGCCGAGGCGCCCGTGCGCGGCCGGGCGCCACGTTCGACGCCACCGGTTCGTCTCTACGCGAAGCAGCACGGCCTCGACCTCGCGAGCGTCGCCGGTACGGGTCGCGACGGACTGATCACGCGTCACGACGTCGAACAGGCCCTCAGTGGCGCGCCCGCGTCGAGCTCTCGCACGGTCGTCGCTCCCGCGAGCCCGACGACCACGTCGCGTTTCGTAGGACGCGATATTGCGTCGTGGGACAGTGGAGCCCAAGAAGAGCGCATTCCGGTCAAGGGCGTACTTCGCTCCATGGCCGAGGCGATGACGCAGAGCGCGTTCAGCGCGCCCCACGCGGCGGTGTGGATGCGCGTGGACGTCACGAAGACGATGGAACTACTCGCGTCGTTGAAGGAGCGCCCGGCGCTCGCGGGCGTGAAGCTCTCGCCCCTGACACTGGTATCGATGGCGCTGTGTGACGCCGCTCGTCACTATCCCGGTATTAACTCCAGCTTCGACACGGCCGCGGGCGAGGTCGTCGTGCGACGAAGTGTCAATCTCGGCATTGCGGCCGACACACCACGGGGTCTTATTGTGCCCAACATTAAAGGCGCGGACCGACTCGACCTCGTTGCGATGGCTCAGGCGCAGTCGGTACTCGTAGAGAAGGCGCGCGCGGGCACGACGACGCCGAACGAGATGCTCGGCACCACTTTGACCATTACGAACGTGGGTCCCTTTGGCGTCGACGCCGCCGTGCCCATTCTTCCCCCGGGCACGGGCGCGATTTTGGCGGTCGGACGTTTCGCGAAGGCTCCGTGGGTCGTCAACGACGAGGTCGTGGTGCGCTACGTGAGTGAACTGGCGATGTCGTTCGACCACCGACAGATTGACGGAGCTTTAGCGTCGAGAGTTATCGCCCACGTGGCGCACTTCCTCGAAGACCCCGCCCCCGCACTCCTAGTGGGCTGACTTCTCGGCTCGTAGTGTCTCGAGCGCCTGGTCGGCGTGCGCGTTCATATTGAGTTCGTTATGAATAACGCTGAGCACTCGTTGATCACGACCAATCACGAAGGTCGTGCGCTTAACTTTAAAGAGGTCGAGAGGGCGTTTGACCCCGTAGGACTTCGCGACGAGCCCCCCAACATCGGCGAGCAGCGGGTAGTCGAGACGATTACGGGTAGCGAACTCGAGCTGACGTTCGACACCGTCCATCGAGACGCCCACACGTTGCGCGCCCACGGCGTCAAACTCGGCGCCGAGGTCGCGGAAGTGGCAGGTCTCTTTCGTGCAGCCCGTCGTGAGGGCCGCGGGGTAGAAAAACAACACCACGGGACCGTTCGCTACCAGCGCGCTGAGTGCGACGCGAGTGCCGTGTTGGTCGGTTAACGAGAATTCAGGGGCAAGGTCGCCAGTGCGCACGACTGCACTTTACGGGTCCAAGCGAAAACCCACGCCACGGATCGTGAGGAGATGGCGGGGTAGGCCGGGATCGTCCTCTAATTTTTGGCGAAGCCGCTTTACGTGCGTGTCGAGTGTTCGTGAATCGGCGAGTTCGAGTCCCCACCACAGCGTGTCGAGGCAAACTTCACGGGTGACGACTTGTCCGAGGTGAGTCGCGAGGAGTACGAGCAGGTCGAACTCTTTGCGACTGAGTTCGATCGCGCGTTCGTTTTTCGTGACCGTGCGGCGAGAGAGATCCAGTTCGAGCGCGCCAAAGGCAATGAGTTCGTCGTTCACCGTGGTGGGTGGTCGGCGCAACACGGCTCGGATGCGCGCCGTGAGTTCGCGTAGTCGAAAAGGCTTCGTGACGTAATCGGCCGCCCCGATTTCGAGTCCGAGCACGACGTCAAGTTCGCTATCGCGCGCGCTCACCATGATGACGGGTGTGAGTGAAGTGTCGCGTAACTCTCGACAAAAGTCGACGCCCGATCCGTCGGGCAACATGACGTCAAGCAAAATGAGATCGGGATTACGCGCCGCGACCAGCAGGCGCGCTTCCGCGATGCTGGTGGCGCCCAGCACGTCGAAGCCCTCTACGCTCAGCCCCACGTTGAGGGCGTCTTGATAGCTCGCTTCGTCCTCGACGACGAGAATGACGCTGCGTCGTTCCGTGGTGATGCTCACCGGCGGGGCCGCCCGAGGGTGCGAGGGGCGACACGTGCGCTGCTGGCCAAGGGGAGGACGGGGCGCACACGTGTCACGATTCGTGACTCTAAAAGTCAATGGTTATCTAAAAGTGACGAGTGCGACATCTTGAGGTGTGCACCAGGTGAATCCTGTGACGTTTACGGCGACGCGAGAGTAAACCCCTGGTAGTTGGCGCCGCTGTCGATGTACGAGCCAATCGCCGAGCAGGTCGTCAAGGTCGAACACTGTAAGCCGTAGAGGCCGCCCGCTACTCCCACTGAGGTCGCTCCTTGGGGCAGCGCGACCTTTTGACCAGTATTCCAACGTCCATTGGTCTGGGTAATCGTCAACGCTTGGTAGTTGCCATTCGCGTCGTCGTAGGCCGCTCCGGCGCGGCAGTTGCCTTTTGCGGGACAACTCAGTGCGACGACGCCTCCGTTCTTACCCGCTTGGGTTGCTCCGCCTGGTAGGAGGACCTCACTCGCGCGCTGCCACGTACCATTCACTTGGCTGTCGACAAAACCCTGGTATCGGCCCTGGCGATCTCGGTACTGGCCGCCCGTGGCGCAGTTGCCCGGCGACGAACACGCGACGTCACTAAAGCCGTAGAAGAACACCTGGGGATTTACGAGCGCGTCCTGGGGCATGGTGAGTTCGACGCCACGTTGCCAAACTCCGGCGGTCATGCTGGCGGCGAGCCCCTCCACCTGGCCGGCGTCGTTGTTGTACGTACCCGTCGCGGTGCACGCGTTCGTCGCCGAGCAGGTCACGCCCGATAAGGTCGCGCCCGCGTACGCACTGGCGTTGCCCGGCAGCGCGAGGGTTTGGGCCCTGCGCCACTGATTGTTGACCTGCGTGACGACCAGTGGGCGCGTTACGCCGTCGTGGTCGATATACGAGCCCACCGCCACACACTCGCCCACACCGGCACAGGAAATCTGATTTAACGACGCGAACGAATTGGCGT
This sequence comes from Actinobacteria bacterium 21-64-8, assembly GCA_002255315.1. GTDB lineage: Bacteria > Actinomycetota > Acidimicrobiia > Acidimicrobiales > RAAP-2 > RAAP-2. The sequence continues at coordinate 11,322 of NCBD01000056.1, forward strand.
TGGTGTCACTGGGTAGGGTCAGCTCCGTCGCGCGTTGCCAGTTGCCGTTGACTTCACTCGTGGCCATGACGAGCGTGCGCGCGAATCCCGCCGTCGCGTCCAGGTAGGTACCCACCGCGCTGCAGTTACCGGCGCTCGAACAGTCGACTGACCGTAGTAGCGCGTTGGTCTCGTGAGCCGGCGCATTCGCGGGCAGCGAGACTTTGCGTGGCGTCGACCACACGTTGGCCCTGGTGCCCGCGGTGAAGGCTTGGACGTTGCCACTGGCGTCTTGGTAACTGCCCACGAGCACGCACGACCCGGGCGCGCCGCAGGAGGCGCCGTAGACCGTCATGCCTGACGTGGCGTTCGCGTCAGTGGGTGCCGCGAGCGCGTGAGCGCTCTGCCAGACACCTTTGATCTCGTTGTCGACGACGGTGCGAATTGCACCGCTCTTGGTTTGATAGGAACCACTGGCGACGCAGTTACCGCCAGTCGTGCAGCCCAGTGACGAGAACTGTCCCTGGTAGAAACCGACGCCGCCCACGGGCAACGCCACGAACTTGGCGCTCGTCCAGGTTAGGGTGGCCCCGAGAGCCACGGTCGTCACGAGCAGACCGGCCAGTGTGACCGTGAGGGTCGCCCCACGCAGTCGCTTCATCGTTCCTCCGCACTTGGCGAGCGCCACGCGACACTCGTCACGGTCAGTATAAGAAGCGCAGTCCTAGAAAATTCGGCGCCTACGGCGCCGCTTTGGGACGTTTCACGATTCGAGCGGGTATGAGATTATTTTCGTCGAGCCAGTAGGTTCGAGTTCGCTCGCGCGAAGGAGGTCCTTCGCCGCATAGGTGACTGTTGAGGCGACGCGGAGTTGCTCGACGATCTTGCCCGCTTGGTTCGGCGTAAAGAGCAGGTGTAAGTAGTGTTGCGCGGCCGGAAAGTCGTGGTCCTCTGGTTCGTTCTTCCAGTGCTCACTCGCCATAGGTTGCTCCGTTTCTTCGTGCGGCATCTTCCTCGACGTGTTGCACTTCGCGCGGGTACGGTGCGACGCGTCGCTGAGGGATAAACCACTTACCCGCGAGTGCGATGGCGACCAAATACCACCCGAGCACTGAACGACCCTTGAGACCTTGACCCAGCGTCGGTCGACGTCGCGGGTCGCCTTCGCCTGCGCGGACGCTGACGATTTGAACGATGGTGTACGCGAGGACGGCTAACACCAAGGCGACGGTGGCGTTCGCGAAGCCGTATCCGCAGACCCACGCCGTCCCCAGGGCCACCAGCGAGTGCCAGCACCAGAGGTTTTCGTGTGACCACCGCGCTCTGCCCCACGCGGCGCGCGCCATCTTCCGTAAGTGGTGGTTGTTCCAAGAGGTGCCCAGATAGAAGAGACTCAAGACGTACGCCAGTAGCGAGAGAAACGCTTGACGCGGGTCAGAAAAGTGCCGCCGTGAGTTAGGTGCAGCTCCAGCACCACGATGGTGATCAGAAGTGCCGTGACCCCGTCACTCAAGGCTTCCAGCCGCCCGGCGTTCATGAGCCCACCCTAGTGAGACCTCTCCGCGTTGGAAGTCGCCAGTCGCCTGACAGACTGGTCGAGGTGACGACGCCCTTTCCACAGCCCGATACGCCACTTATCTTGCGCGGTGAACGGGTGGAACTTCGCCCCGCGACCCTCGACGACGCACCGGGGGTCGCGCGCGCGGCGTCGGGTGATCCCTCAACGTTTGGCTACACGAACGTGCCGACCGACCTCGACGGCGCGCGTCGTTACCTCGAAGTCCTCGTGCACGAGCGAGACGCCGGAATTTCCTATCCGATGGTCATTTGCGATATTCGCGATTCGACGGTGGTGGGAATGACGCGGTTTCTCACGCTTCGCTGGTGGTACGGACGCGACGCGCCCGACGCGGTGGAAATTGGGGGCACGTGGCTGTCGGCGCGAGTACAGCACACGGGAGTCAATACCGACGCCAAGCAACTTTTGCTCGCGCACGCGTTCGAGGAGTGGTTGGTGGAGCGCGTCGACTTTAAGTCAGACGCGCGAAATGCTCGTTCGCGCACCGCAATTCTGCGACTCGGCGCGACCTTTGAGGGGGTGTTACGCGCGTGGCAGCCTTCATACGTGGAGGGCGAAGCGACGCGCCCGCGCGACACTGCCATGTACTCAATTCTGCGTGAGGAGTGGCCGGAGATTCGTCGTCGTCTTGACGTGCTCGCTCGTCATCACCAGCGCTAACGAGTCAATCTCACGAACCTCTCAGGTGGCGTGTCCCGTCACGCGCTCGGCGTGCTCTAAAATCGGTGGGTCGAAGTCGCGACCTGCGCATGGTGCGGGTGACCGGCGGCTTCGTAACGACTGTCCTAAGGTGGCGCGTGTCTCGATACCTAAAACTTCTGACGTTCATGGTCGCCGTGACGGTGCTCCTCAGCCTGGGTTTCGTGGCGGGCAAGCGTAGTGGGGCGGACTCGTCGCCGACGGTTCGCTCGAGTTCGGGCCAGCCCTTCTATCTGGTGATTGGCGCGTCGTCGTCGCAGGGCGTCCAACCAAGCGGCGTCCCCTCTTCGAACAGTCGGCGTACGCAAGACGGATACGCGAATGACGTCGTGGCCCTCGAGCAGAAAAAGCACGTGAACTTCGAACTGAATCAAATTGGCTGCCCGGGCGAGACAGCCGAGTCGATGCTAAACACCGCCGTGGCCGATCACTGCTACACCTTGCCGACGACCCAGTTAACCCTCGCTCTCAATTTTCTACACGCCAACCAAAGTCGTGCGGGCCTGGTCACGATTGATCTCGGCTTTAATGACATTCGTCCCTGTTTAACGGGCCCGCAGGTCATTGAGTCCTGCGTCACGCAGGGACTGAACTACGTGAGGAACGATTTACCCAAAGTCCTCACTCAACTCAAAGCCGCCGCAGGTCCCCAGGTGCACTTCGTGGGATTTAACTACGAAGATCCTTTCGTGGCGCACTACCTCGAAGGCCCCGCCAGCATTGCCAACGCTCAAGAGACTCTGACCGATATGGGCCGCATGGATCAAGTGCTCAATAGCGTCTACGCCAACGCGAAGATTCCCGTCGCCAATCTCGAGGGCACGTTCGAGTCACTCAACTCCTCGCCCGACGTGATTCCCAACGTTGGCACCGTGCCCGTGAACGTCGCGTTCGCCTGTTACTACACCTGGATGTGTCAACCCAAACCCTTTGGGCCCGACGATCATCCCAACAACCCTGGTTATATGTTGATCGCCGAGGCAATAGTCAAAGTGCTGCCGGGTCCGTGGAGGATTCCGGTGGTGCACTAACGCGCGGATGCGGCGTTAGGGAACTCGTGGCGGGGACGTGGCCCGTCCAATGCCCGAAGCGAGCATGATCGAGTTGGGGATCTTTAAAATCCCGTCTTCGGTGCGCACCGTGACGTACGTCAACCCGATTCCCAGGACCACGGCGTCCATCACGCCGACGACTCCCGATCGAATTCGAATCGAGTCGCCTACGACGAAAGGACGGGCAAAGAGCAGTACCACCGAGGCGAAGATATTGCTCAGACTCTGTTGAGCCGCAATGCCCAGTACGACACCGGTGAGGCCGGCGCCAACCAACAAGCGCTGCAGCGAGACGCCCAAGACGCCCAAGAGCGCGAAGATTAAGAGCAGGTACCCGAAACCGGTCGCGAGGAGCCGAATAGACGCGCCCGTCCCCGCGGTTGCTTGCTGAGAAATCAAGTGTCCCAATGCGTGGGCGCAGCGTCGAATCGCCACGGATCCAGACACGAGCAAGACGAGCGCACAGCCCCACGCGATGAGTTTTTGTTGAGGTGAAGAGTTCGAGACGTGTCCGAGCGTGCGGCCGACTCCCGTGGCGGCGAGCGTGACTACTCCGGCGAGCGTGCCGATCAACCAGTCCCGTCGGCGTCGCGCGGCGTCGTGCGTGTGTTCGAAGACAGTCACTCCTGACCACTGTATAGAACGCCGTCGCGTACGCCCGTAGACCGCGTCGCGTCGGGCAGATCGCTTTAGCGAAAACCCGCGACCCAGTGGGGGCGGTACGGCTGCTCGAGCAGCGCGATTTCGTCGTCGTCGAGTCGCAGGTCAACGGCGGCGACCGCGTCGGCGAGGTGATGGGTCTTCGTGGCTCCGACGATGGGACTGGTCACGACGGGCTTGGAGAGCACCCAGGCGAGCGCGATCTGTGCGGGTGCGACCCCTCGCCGTTGGGCCAACTCGAGTACGGCGTCAACGATCGGGCGGTCTCGTTCGCCGTAGAGGCTTCGTCCGAACTCGTCTTTCTCCGACCGGTTCGTGGCTTCGTCCCAGGGACGCGTGAGGCGGCCGCGAGCGAGCGGGCTCCAGGGGATGACACCGATGCCTTGGTCGTCACAGAGTGGGAGCATTTCGCGCTCTTCTTCTCGGTACAACAGGTTGTAGTAGTTCTGCATGCTGATGAACCTGGTCCAACCGTGCAGGTCCGCGAGGTACAGCGCTTGGGTGAACTGCCAGGCGTGCATGGACGAGGCGCCCAAGTAACGGACTTTGCCCGCCTTTACGACGTCGTGGAGTGCTTCGAGCGTCTCTTCTATTGGGACTCGATAGTCCCAGCGGTGAATTTGATAGAGATCGATGTAGTCGGTGCCTAGGCGTCGCAGGCTGTGGTCGACTTCGCTCAAAATCGCTTTACGCGAGAGCCCCTCGCCGTTGGGTCCGGGTCGCATGCGCCCGTGGACTTTGGTCGCGATCACGACGTCGTCGCGGTCTACCATCGACAACAAAGTCTTGCCGGTGATTTCTTCGCTGCTGCCCGCCGAGTACACGTTGGCCGTGTCAAAGAAGTTGATGCCCGCGTCGAGTGCTTGGCGAAAGAAAGGCACCGCCGCGTCTTCGTCGAGCGACCAGGGTTGGTTGCCACGCGTCGGTTCCCCGTAGCTCATACAGCCAAGGCAAATCTTTGAAACTTGCAGTCCAGTAGTGCCGAGGTTCACGTAGTCCATGAGGGCACTTTACCGAGGTCGTCGCGGCGAGCGACCTTGCCTAGGCGGAAGGGGGTTCGTCCAGCAGGGCGAGTCGACGTCGATACTCGTCTTCGTCAATCTCCCCTCGCGCAAAGCGCTCTTGCAAAATCACTACTGCGGAGCTGCGCGCGTGAGACGCCACGGCGCCGTGGACGAACGGCGCTCCCCCGTGCGTCCACGGTCGATAGTGGCGCATCAGCGCGAATAAGATCACCACGAGGCCCAGAAGAATCGCCATCATGAACAGACCCGCGAGTGCCCACCCCGGACCTCCCCATCTGGTTGTGCCAGTAGTAACCCACGGAACCCCCTCGGCTCGATACCGCTCAGTCACTTCAATGCTCCGTGCAATCGCCGAGGCGCTACTTCGTATGCTTTGAGCGACTCGTCACTCCCACGGCGCGACGCGAAACCGAGGTAACTCCCATGGCCACCACCCCCGAAGTCGCGCTCCAGCTGCGCTCCACCGTCACCCACGAAGGCGTGTTGGAAGTCACGCTGGTTGAAGTGGCAGTGCCGATCCCAAGTGAGAACGAGGTGCTCGTTCGCGTCGAGGCGTCGCCGATCAATCCCTCGGACCTGGGGCTGCTACTCGCTGGTGCTGACACGGCGTCGGCGGTCAAGGTCACGGGGGGTCCTTTTCCCGTGTTGCGCGCTCCCCTCGAAGCGAGCGCGTTGCGCGCACTCGCCGGCCGTGTTGGTCAGTCGATGCCGGTTGGCAATGAAGGTGCGGGCACCGTCCTTGCTGCGGGTGCGTCGCCAGGAGCGCAAGCCCTACTCGGCCGCAGCGTATCGATGGCCGGAGGGGCGATGTACTCACAGTTTCGAAGTGTCGACGCCGCGCAGTGCCTCGTACTGCCCGAAGGTACGCCCGCGCGTCGCGGGGCGTCGTCGTTCGTTAATCCCCTCACGGCACTCGGCATGGTCGAGACCATGCGCCTCGAGGGCCATCAGGCACTCGTGCACACCGCGGCGGCGTCGAATCTTGGTCAGATGCTCGTAAAACTCTGTCGTGAAGAGTCGGTGCCGCTGGTCAATATCGTTCGCAAGCCCGAGCAAAAAAACCTCTTGTTGTCGCTGGGCGCGCAGTACGTCTGTGACTCCAGCGAAGCGACGTTCATGAGTGATCTGATTGCGGCGCTCGAGCAGACGTCGGCGACTCTCGCGTTTGACGCGACTGGCGGCGGCACGCTCGCGAGTCAGATTCTCACGGCTATGGAAGCGGCGGCGAACGCTGCAGGCGCGGCGTACAGCCGATACGGCTCGACGACGTACAAGCAGGTCTACATCTACGGAGGACTCGACCGCGGACCGACGATGTTGACGCGGAGCTTTGGGTTTTCGTGGGGCGTCGGCGGCTGGCTGCTGACCCCGTTCCTTCAAAAGGTTGGCCCCGAAGCCACCGCCGCGTTACGCGAGCGAGTGGCGAAGGGCCTGGACACTACCTTTGCCAGTGCTTACGCCGGTGAGATCTCGCTCTTCGATTTACTCGAACCTGAGGTCATTCGCGCCGTCGCCCGTCAGGCGACGGGCGAGAAGTATCTTCTCGTGCCGCACACGCTTTGAACGATCGATGACGTGCGCGGCGTGCGCGTTGGCATTGGCGTCCTCGCGGAGTGACTACTCGGCGTGGCCGCGACCATTTATTGCTTGCCGATAGGCAACTATCACTAGACTCGAACCGTAAAAAATCCTTCAAAGAGTTCATCGCCGCCGCGAGTGCAGGTCGACGCCGCCGAGCGTCTTCGAGCCGTCATTGGTCGCCTTGGTAGGGCACTTCGGTTGACGCACGTTGACCACAATCTCTCTCCGAGCCAGCGCGAAGTGCTGTTCAACATTGTTCGCAACGGACCGATTCGCTTGGCGGAGGTTGCGCTGGACGAGGGTCTGAATCTAACGATGGTCTCTCGCATTGTGGCCCATCTGGAGTCCGCGCAGTTCGTTACGCGCTCGACTGATGAATTCGACGCGCGCGTCGTGCACCTCGCGCCCACCGACGCGGGGCGCGCGCTTTGGCAGGAGATTCGAAGTGAAAAGACCGACGCGCTCGTTTACGCGATTAGTCAGCTGTCGAAGCAGGAGCAAGCGACACTCGTCGACGTCTTACCCTTACTGGAATCACTCGTTGAAATCGTCCAGGGTCGCGATCGATGAGTATTCAAACCTCGGCGAGGCGAACGTTTTCGTCACTGTCGAACCCTAACTACCGAAAGTTCTTCTTCGGGCAAACCACGTCGCTGATTGGCACCTGGATGCAAACGACGGCGCAGTCCTGGCTCGTCTATACGTTGACCCACTCGGCCACTGACATTGGGCTCGTCGTCGCGCTACAAACGCTGCCCGTTCTTCTACTCGGCCCCTACGGCGGAGTCATCGCCGACCGCGTGGACAAGCGGCGTTTCATGATTGTGTTGCAGTCCTTCATGGGCGTCCAGGCCGCGGTTCTCGCGCTCCTCGCCTTCACCCACGTCGTCACCTACGTCGACGTGTGCGTGCTCGCGGTCGTGCTCGGACTCAATAACTCCTTTGAGAATCCATCACGTCAGTCGTTTGTGCTTGAAATGGTGGGTCCTGACAATTTGCGTAACGCGGTCAGCCTGAACTCGACGATGAATAACGTGGCGCGCGCCGTGGGTCCCGCGGTCGCGGGGGTAATCATCGCCGCCGTGGGTGAGGGCTGGTGCTTCGCCCTCAACGCCGCCAGCTTTATCGCCGTCGTTGCGTCGCTGATGGCCATGGACCGTACGACGTTGAACCCGAGTACGCCGACGTTACGTGCCAAGGGGCAATTGCTCGACGGATTTCGTTACGTCGCGCGAACGCCCGCACTCGCCGTACCGCTGGTGATGATGGCGTTAGTGGGCATGCTCGCTTATGAGTTTCAAGTCACGTTGCCCATTGTGGCGGGCAAAGTATTTCACGGTAGCTCCGCAATTTACGGATTGTTGATGGCCGCGATGGGAATGGGTGCCATCATCGGGGGTCTCTGGACCGCGGCGCGCGGCCGGACCGGTGTACTCGCGATGGTCAAGACGTCAGTGGTGTTTGGTGTCGTGATGGCGTTCGCGGCGCTCGCGCCGGCGCTCGCCGTTGAACTCATTGCTCTGGCGTGCGTCGGATTCGCGAGTGTCTCGTTTTTGTCAATGGCCAACTCGACGTTGCAGTTAGGCACCGATCCCCAGATGCGTGGACGAGTGATGGCCCTGTGGGCCGTGGCCTTCATGGGGTCGACGCCTCTAGGGGGTCCGCTGATTGGTTGGATTACGAGTCTTTGGGGAGCGCGCGCCGGTTTGGGCGTGGGGGCCGCGTCGTGTATCGTCGCCGCGGCGATTGGGTGGTTAACCATTCGCCGACATCGATCCCGGGGCCAAACGCTCGCCTAAAACGCCCGGCGCGCGACGTTAGTGCTTGCCCAAACCGACTGAACCGAGCGACTTCTTGTTGTCTCGGTGTGTAAACAAGCGCACGTGGAGCGGGCGACGAGAATCGAACTCGCGTTCTCAACTTGGGAAGCTGATCGAGCAGTTTTGTTTGAGTTGGTATTTATCCTGATAAAAGGTAGTATATTTGACTTGTTGCGCTACTTTCCCAATCGTCGGGCGCTCTACGGGCGTTTCAGCCATCACTCCAAGATGTGTTTATCACACTAAAAGAGGGGGGGTTTTACTGCGACGTCGAACTAAAAGGAGGGGGATTGTACTAGTATCGAATCATGCGCGACGATGAAATTCGCACTCGACTTCGTGAGAACAACCCGTGGTGGCAGGCCGTCGCGAGCGAGCGAGATCCAATTGCTTGGGCGACAGCCGATCGCTCGCTCGTTGCGCGACAGACATTCGATTTGGGATATCGCTCCAATCTTCTTCATGATGTTGCCACCGGAGAATTAGATGACAAACTCGTCGTTCTTCGAGGTCCCCGCCGCGTCGGAAAGTCGGTCCTATTAAAGGACACCGCGTTAACGCTTTGCGCTCGAAGAGACATCGATCCGCGCCAACTCATCTACGTGGCGCTCGATGGTATGACGATCGCCGATCTACGTCGAGTTCTTCGTCTCGGGCGAGAACTCACGCGCTCAATGGGAGACGAAAGACGAATTTGGCTCCTCGACGAGGTCACCGCACTCAAGGGTTGGACGGCCGAACTCAAATATCAACGTGATAACACTCTCTTTGGCAATGACACCGTTGTGTGCACGGGGTCATCGTGGGAGGGAACTTCGAATGTCGAACGAGATCTTCTCGCGGGTCGATCGGGTGAGCGCTCAGAACGGCGATCACGAGTACTTCATCCGATGTCGTTTCGAGAGGTGCTCGTCGCGACTAACCGACTGGATCCGACCTCCGAGAAAATTAGTCCGTGGGAGTTACAAGCTCCAGCCGCACGCCGTATCGCTGAATCACTCGAGTCATTTGTGGATGAACTTGATCTCGCGTGGCAGTCATATTTGACGTCTGGCGGATTCCCTCGAGCGGTTGCCGAGAACCACAACTCGGGAGGGGTGAGCGACTCATTTCTCGAGGATCTCGCGGCGTGGCTGCACCGCGACGTTGATCCCGATGCCCATGACGACTCGGTTCCACGGCTGCTATCAGCGATCGAACAGCATTGCAGTTCGCCTCTTTCGAGGAACTCGTTGTCGCAGGAGTTGGGTTACGCCGACGGAAACGGACTCGATGTTCGTCTGAATCGATTGACCCACGCGTACGCGGCATTGTGGTGTCATCAAATCGACATCAACGGGGGCCGAATAAGAGGATCTCAGTCCAAGATGTACCTGGCTGACCCGCTTCTCTCATGGATCGGTCCGCGTCTGCGCTCGGGTCTTGCTTCACCAGACTTCGCTCGTCTCACCGAAGCCGCGCTTGCGACAGCTTTGGCCAGGGCAGTCGATGATTTACAAAGGGGACGATGGGAATCTGAAGATGCAATTGGCTACCTGCGGACTGGCGGTGGTAAAGAAATCGATTTTTCACGCGTTCCAATTCCGAGTCCTGCTGGCGTCAAGCAGAGCGTTCCACTGGAGTCCAAGTGGGTCTCATCTGGTTGGCGGGCCGAGGCGCGGTCCATTGAAGGCTATTTTTCGTCGGGCGTCCTAGCGACACGAACGATATTGGACACTAGTTATCCAGCGTGGGCGCTCCCGGCGCCGATCGTGGCACTTTTGCTTGAGTAATCCAGGACTGACCTCATCCGAAATGGCGGTACCGCTGTC
>NCBD01000057.1 GCA_002255315.1 Actinobacteria bacterium 21-64-8
CCCTCGCCAGCGTTGGCGCTGGTTTCGCCACGAGCGACTCGCAAATCGTGGCGATACGCGCCCTGCAAGGTATTGGCGGTGCCATCCTCTCGCCGGCCATGATGCGAAGCAGCGACGACTTACCCGAACCATTTGAGCCAATGACGCCGATTTTTGCACCGGGGTAAAAACTGAGATTGATGCCGCGCAGTACTTCGCGATCGGGTGGATAGAAGCGGCGAAGATCGCGCATCGTGAAAATAAATTGAGCAGCCATCCCTCAAGTGTGGCAAAGATTCGCCACCCACGGACCGGCTGACGCGACACGCCCCACCGGTACACTCGCCAGATGCCATTTGCGAATCGCCACGCCCCCGACTGGATAATTCTGACGATTGCCTGTCTCGCGCAATTCATGGTCGTCCTTGACGTCTCCATCGTCAACGTTGCGCTGCCGACGATGGGGCGTGATTTGCACTTCACGGCCACCAACGCGCAGTGGGTCGTTAACGCCTACGTGTTGACGTTTGCGGGCTTTCTCCTACTCGGCGGACGTGCCGCGGACCTCTTTGGACGACGCCACGTGTACCTCGCGGGCATGGTTGTCTTTACCCTCGCCAGCGTTGGCGCTGGTTTCGCCACGAGCGACTCGCAAATCGTGGCGATACGCGCCCTGCAAGGTATTGGCGGTGCCATCCTCTCGCCGGCCAGGGTGGCGTCCTCACGGGGTGGATCTCGTGGCGTTGGGTTTTCTTTATCAACGTCCCCTTTGGTATCGCCGCCGGAGTGGCCGCCCTGTTCTTTTTACGAGAGATGCGCAGCCCCAACGCCACCCAGAAACTCGACGTCACCGGTGCGATTTTGGTCACCGGTGGACTCGCGGCGGTTATTTACGCTGTCGTCACGACCACGAGCGCCGGTTGGACCTCGGCGACCACCCTCGAGTGGCTCATCGGCGGCGCGGCGCTGTTGGTCGGCTTCCTCTATTGGGAGGCCCGCGTTGCCTCACACCCGCTCGTACCCTTTCGCGTCTTTCGGTCGCGCTCACTTTCGTCAGCCAACGTCGTGATGTTTCTCGTGGGTGGCGCGTTCTTTTCGATGTGGTACTTCCTCACCTTTTACTTCCAGTACATCCTCGGCTACGACGCCGTTCGCGCTGGTCTCGCGTTTTTCCCGATGGCGGTGGCAATTATCGTCGGCGCACAACTATCGTCGCGGCTGCTCACCAAGACGGGCGTGCGCCCACTCCTGCAAGTCGGCGCGACGCTCGCGACGCTCGGCTTTCTTGGCATCTCGCTAATCAAAGTTCACTCGTCCTACACCGGTACCGTGCTGGTCCCTTCGGTCATCTGCGCCTTCGCGATGGGCTTGCTCTTTGCTCCACTCGCCACGGCGGCCACCGCCGAGGTCAATCGCTCCGACGCAGGACTGGCGTCAGGTGTCTTGAATACGTCGCGCCAGGTGGGCGGCTCGCTGGCGCTCGCGATTCTCAGCATTAGCCAGCCACGAAGGCTAGTGTCACGGATGTCAAACATCCGCACTCGTGACGAACCAAGGTTGCGAACGAGCGTCGGACAGTCCAAAGGGATTGACCAAACGAATAGGGAGAATAAATGAGGAGAATCCGTCGCCTCGTCAGCGTTCTCGGTGCTGGTTCACTGGTACTTGGAGCCATGACACTCAGTGTCGCGGCGAGCAGTGTCTCAGCTTCGGCCGCAACGAAGTTCAAGGCGTGTGTCGTTACGGACACCGGTGGTATTAATGACAAGTCCTTTAACGCGTCGGCGTATCAGGGCCTCAAAGACGCCGCCAAAGTCGACAGCAATATTTCGTACACGTATCTGTCCTCGTCGTCGTCGACTGACTACGCGCCGAACATCAACAGTTTCATCAGCCAACACTGCGGCATCATCGTCACGGTTGGCTTCTTGATGGACGCCGCCACAGCGGCGGCCGCGAACGCTCACCCGAACCAAAAGTTTGCCATTGTTGACGACGCACCCGCCGTCAAGAAGGGCACTCACGTGCTGGCACTGCAGTACGAGACTGACCAAGCCGGCTTCCTTGGTGGAATGCTCGCCGCGGGAATGTCGAAGAAGGGTACGGTCGCGACGTACGGTGGACAGAACTTCTCGGCCGTCACGCTGTACATGAATGGCTTCGTCGCGGGTGTTCGCTACTACGACAAGACCTACGCAAAGAAAGTCAAAGTGCTCGGCTGGACACCGGCCAAGGGCGCCTGCAGCCTCGCGTCCTGCAAAGGCAGCGGAACGTTCGTGGGTAACTTCACGGACCAAACTGCCGGTCAGTCCGACACGACCACCTTCTTCTCCGAAGGCGCTGACATAGTCTTTCCCGTCGCGGGATCAGTGGGGCTCGGTTCCGTCGCCGCCGCGAAGCAGGCCGGCGCAGGTCACTACGTGATGTGGGTTGACTCGAACGGTTGTGTATCAGACAAGGCTGACTGCAAACTCTTCGTGGGCACCGTCGCCAAGGGCGTCGAAGCGTCGGTGAAGGCCGCCGTTCTCGAAGCCGCGAAGGGAACCTTCAAGGCCGGTTCCTACATTGGAACCTTGAAGAACCAAGGCACCGCGCTCGAATACGGCGGCGTGAAAGTTCCCGCCAAGCTCAAGGCCGAAATCGCCAAGGCGAAGGCCGGCATTATCGCTGGCAAAATTTCAGTGAACCCGAATAAGTACCCGGCTCGCTAACGCGTCGAGTTCTGCATTCATAGACAATGGCCCGGGCCGTCGGCCCGGGCCATTGTCATGACCTACGATAAAAATCCATGCATCTCGAGCTCCGAGGAATCACGAAGCGCTTTGGCTCGTTGATCGCCAACGACCACATAGATCTCGAAGTGCAGCCGGGCCAGGTGCACTCGCTGCTCGGCGAAAACGGTGCGGGAAAGTCGACACTGATGAACGTCCTCTTTGGCCTCTTGACTCCCGACGAGGGCCAGATTGCGTTGAACGGTGAAGTCGTCGAAATTCATAATCCCGGCGAAGCCGTGCGACGCGGGATTGGCATGGTGCACCAACACTTCATGCTCGTACCAGTGTTTAGCGTCACCGAGAACGTCGTGCTGGGCTTCGAGCCCACGACGTCACTGAATCGCGTCGACTACCGCCAAGCTCGCGACGACATTCGCAGACTTTCCCACAAGTTCAACCTCGACGTCGACCCCGACGCGATCGTAGAGAACCTGCCCGTCGGTTTGCAGCAGCGCGTCGAGATTCTAAAAGCTCTTAGTCACGACGCGGAGTTGTTGATCTTGGACGAACCGACGGCGGTGTTAACGCCCCAAGAGATTGACTCGCTCATGACGATTGTCCGTTCGCTGGCTGATTCGGGTAAGTCCGTCCTCTTCATCACCCACAAATTGAAAGAGGTCAAAGCCATCGCCGACAAAATAACGGTTATTCGGCACGGACGAGTGGTCGGTCGAGCCGAACCCAGCGCCAGTGAGGGCGAATTGGCCTCGCTGATGGTGGGGCGTGACGTGCAACTCACCGTCGAAAAGACTCCGACGAGTTTGGGTGAGGACGTGCTGCGTCTTCGCGACGTCGTCGTACTGGACGACCGTGGTCTCGTGGCGGTCAACGGAGTCTCGCTCGACGTTCGCGCGGGCGAAATCGTCGCGATCGCCGGCGTTCAAGGAAATGGCCAGACCGAACTCGTCGAGGCAATCGCCGGGATGCGACCGGTCGCGTCGGGGGAGATCACGCTGGGCGAGCGCGATATCACGAACTGCACACCACGCCAAGCACTCGACGCCGGGCTTGGCCACATACCAGAAGATCGACAGCGCGACGGACTCATCCTTTCGATGAGCGTCGCGGACAATCTGGTTCTCAATACCCCCCGTCGCGCACCGTTCGCGCGCCGCGGGACCCGAAATCTGGCCGCGGTCAACACCAACGCCGACGCCCTCGTTGGTCGTTTCGATATCCGCACCACGTCCACGCAGGCACCCGTGAGTTCGCTCTCGGGTGGGAATCAACAGAAGGTCATCGTGGCGCGCGAACTCTCACGCCCCCTCGAACTGCTGCTCGCCTCACAGCCGACGCGCGGTCTTGACGTGGGCTCGATTGAGTACGTGCATCGCCAGATCGTCGCGTATCGCAACGAAGGCCACGCCGCCTTGATCGTCTCGAGCGAACTCGACGAAGTCCTCGCCCTGGGCGATCGCGTCGCCGTCATGTTCGAAGGCCAGATCAGTGGCGTCGTGGCTCCCACCACGAGCCGCGAAACCATCGGGCTCTTGATGGCCGGCACCCGAGAGACCAGTGCCGACTGAGCCGACGACCAAGCGTTCGTGGCGCATTCACGCGACCACCGGCAGCCCCGTGGTCGTCACCGTGTTCGCTCTGCTCCTGGGCCTGATGGTCGGCGCCGTCGTCATCATCACAACGACGCCCGCGGTGCTCGACGCCTGGCGCGGCCTGTTTCATTCCTGGAGCGCTCCCGCGCACGCGCTCAACGTCACCTTCGACAACGTCGGCGCGGCGTACCGCGCCATGTTCACCGGCTCAATCATTAACCCGCCTCAGCTGTGGCACTCTCTGGTCACCGGAAGAGGTTGGACCAACTCACTCACGCCGCTCTCGGAGACGTTGACCTACGCCACGCCCCTCGTCATCGTCAGCATCGGCGTGGGCATCGCCTTTCAAACGGGACTCTTTAATATTGGCGCGAACGGCCAGGCCGTGATTGGGGGAATCGCCGGCGCCGCCATGGGCTCAATGGTGCACATGCCGAGCGTTTTTCATCTCCCGCTCTCGCTACTCGCCGGCGTCGCGGGTGGAGCACTCTGCGGCGCAATACCGGGGCTGTTAAAGGCCTACACCGGCGCGCACGAAGTCATCGTCACGCTGATGTTCAACTACGTGACTTACGCCTTTTTGCTCTTCGCCGTGTTGTCGACGCCATTTCAACAGCCCGGTCAGCAGAACGACATCGGGCGCACCATGGACTCGTCAGCCCAACTCGCTCCTCTCTTTGGCGCTCACTCGGGCCTGCGCGTCAGCTACGGGATCTTTGTCGCTGCCGCCGTCGTACTCTTCGCGTGGTGGTTGCTAAATCGCTCAAGTATTGGCTTCGACTTTCGAGTGACGGGCGCCAACCCGGCCGCCGCGCGAGCATCGGGCATCAACGCCAAGACCGTCATTGTGCTCGTCTTTCTCATCTCGGGTGGACTCGCCGGACTCGCCGGCGTCGTGCAAGTTGCCAGTACCACCCACTACGTTGACGGAGGATTCTTGATCGGCAACGCGGGCATTGGCTTTACCGCCATCACCGTCGCGCTGCTCGGACGTAACCGCCCCGTGGGGATCGTCTGGGCGTCACTGCTGTTTGCCGCGCTCGGCGTAGGCGGGCGCAACATGCAGTCCCTGACGGGGATCCCCCTCGATTTAGCGACCGTCATACAGTCGGCCATCGTCTTATTTGTCGCGACTCCGTTGCTCGTGAAGGAGATCTTTCGCCTTCGTGGCACGACGCAGGGATCGCTGCAACTCGCTACCAAAGGTTGGGGATCGTGACGCTGCTCGCAACGACTCCGCCACACCACGCCCACCCAACAGACGACCGTCGCGTCTACGCCGTCGGCGTGTTCATGGCCCTCATCGGCCTATTCACGCTGCTGGTGTTCGGGCTCGGCTGCGTGGCGCGGGCGAGTTCGTCACTCACCTTTAACCCCATCAGCGTGGTGAACGCACCGTGGCACGTGGGAGCGCTTACCTTGAATGCGCGCTGGACCAACGTCGTCGTGAGTCTGGTCATACTCGTGGGCGCTGGTGAGGTACTCCTACGGCGTCCGCGTCGAGGTTTGATGACGCGATTTGGCGTGGTCGCCGTTCTTTTCCTAGTGGCGCTATTGATTTGGGCGGCGCGTTCACCGGGTCCGTCGCCGATCGATTTTATTAACGTCACGTCAATTTTGGTGGGCGCGTCGGCGACCGTCATGGTCTTGATTTTTGGGGCGCTGTCGGGCGTGATGTGCGAGCGCGCCGGCGTCGTCAACATCGCCATTGAGGGTCAGTTCATCGCCGGCGCCTTCGTGGGCAGCATCTTCGCCTCGATCACGAACGACTTCTTTCTCGCGGCCCTCGCGGGACTCGTAGCCGGCGCTCTCATTGGTTGGCTCTTGGCGTTTTTCGCGCTGCGCTACCAATCGGATCAGATCATTGTGGGCGTGGTACTCGTCACGATGCTTGGCTCGTTGTCGAGTTACCTCAACCTCCAAGTCTTCACCCCGTATCCCAATCTCAATCTTGGCAATCTCGCGCCGAACCTCCCCATCCCGCTGCTCGCAAAGATTCCCGTCCTCGGACCCGTCTTCTTCAATCAACCCGGCTTTTTTTACGCGATGATCATTCTGGTGGGCGTGGTGAGTTTCGCACTCTTCAAGACGCGCTACGGCCTGCACGTACGCGCCGTGGGTGAGCACCCACGAGCGGCGGCGACCGTGGGCATTAACGTCGTACGCGTTCGATACCTCAACGTCACTCTCGGTGGCGCTATCGCGGGTCTGGGCGGCGTCGCTTTTATGGCCACGAAGGGTCAGTTTCAGGTGGGCTACACCTCGGGTCTTGGCTACATCGCGCTGGCCGCGTTGATCTTTGGACGGTGGCGGCCCTCTGGCGCAGTGGTGGCTTCGATTATCTTTGGCCTGTCGGTGTACCTCTCCTATGACCTGGTCACCTACCAGGTCCCGGTGTCAATTTACGTACTGCAAATGTTTCCCTACCTCATCACGATTGCCGTCGTCGCGGGCCTGATTGGCCGCGTACGCGCGCCGGCCGCAGACGGCCTACCGTACAAGCGCGATTAACTCGGCGCGCCGAGCTGGCCGACCGCCGCCGCACCCGCATCCATCGCCGCGCGCATCGCCACCACCACGCTCGCGCCCGAGAGTCTCGCCGCCAGATAGGCGCCGGTGGCCGCGTCACCCGCGCCCGTCGTGTCGCACACGACAACGTGACGCGCGTCGACGCTGTGGCGCGTACCAGCAACCTCCAGCCACGCGCCGCGTTCACCGCGAGTTACGAGCACCTCGTCAAAGCGTGACGACAACGTGTTGAGCGCATCGTCGAGTACGTCTACTCCCGCGAGCGTGAGGGCCTCTTCTTCGTTAGCGAAGAGTGTCTGGACGTCAACGCTCGCGTCGAAAAATCGCGCCGGCGTCATCGCGCGAAGTGGCGCCACCGAACAGACGTCAAGCGAGGTAGAGATTCTCCTCGCGCGTGCTTCGCGAAGCGCCGCACGAGCGAGGTCACGCGTCGCGACGTCGAGCAAGAGGTAACCCGACACGTGCACGTGCGTTACGTCCCCTAACGCGGCGAGGACAAAATCGGTGTCGAGCAATTGATTCGCTCCGCGGTCAGTCATCATGGCGCGCTGACCGTCATCGCTCACCAACGCAACCACCACGCCCGTCGACGCGACCGTGCGCTGCAGCAGTGGGCGCACGCCGCCACGCGTCAGTGCTAACTCCACGAGCCCAGCCGCATCGTCATCGCCGCACGCCCCGACGACGCGCGAGACGCGCACCTCCGACGCGGTATCACTCGTCGGTTCGAGTGCGCCGCGAGGTCGCACGACCACGTCGAGCATCACGTCGCCCACCACGAGTACGCGTTGGCGCGTCACGAAGCACTCGAGGTGAGCGAATGCGCCACCGCACCCGCGAGACGGGCGTTCGCGACTACGAGGTCGCGATTGACCTGCACGCTGACGCCGCCACTATGGCGCGCGAACTCTTCGAGTAATACCGGCGTCACGTCCTTACCTCGCACCCCACGCGCCTCCACGACGGCCAGCGCCGCAGCGAGCGCGGCGTCGTGCAGTCCGGGATCTAACTGGCGCTCGCGCGCGATCGGCCGTGCCAACAAGGCGCCCGTCGTCAACACCAAGCGGTGCGCCGTGAACGCTGCGGCGACGTCGTCGGGCGATTCGAGCGACCAGTCAAGCGAGTAACCAGAATCACTCAAGTAAAAGCCAGGAAACTGCTTCGTGCGATAGCCCCACACCGGAACCCCGAGGGTGTCTAAACGTTCAAGCGTGGCCCCGACGTCGAGTATTGATTTCGCTCCCGACGCAACAACGACGACACTCGTACGCGCGAGGGCCGTGAGATCGGCCGACTCATCAACCTAAAAAATCTCTTTCTTAGC
>NCBD01000058.1 GCA_002255315.1 Actinobacteria bacterium 21-64-8
GCGCCGCCTTCTACGCCCTCGGGGTCGCTCTCGCTAGTTCTCGCCCCGTTCTCGTTCTCGTCACGAGCGGCACCGCGGCCGCCGAGGTCCACGCGGCCGTGTGCGAAGCCGATTTGAGCGCGGTCCCCCTTATCGTCGTGAGCGCCGATCGACCTCCCGAACTACACGGGGTGGGTGCCCCCCAGACCATCGACCAGTCCGGCCTCTACGGACCGGCGGTGCGAGACTTCGCCGAGCCGGGCGTCGCTCGGCTCGAGGCGGGACCTTCGTGGCGTCCCTTAGCCCGACGTCTGTGGCGTCGCGCACGGGGTGAGGGATCTCTCGCCGGCCCGGTCCACCTGAACGCCGCCTTCGTCGAACCCCTCGTGGCGAGCCCCGGAACCCTCCCCGCCCGGGGGGTGTCCGAGGTCGTGGCGAGTGAGCCGGGAGTCGTTCGACTCTCCCTCGCCGGTCGTCGCGTTCTCGTCGTGGCCGGGGCGCGCTGTGATCGGGTCAGCCTGGAGCGCCTCGCCGGCGCGGGCTGCGTCATTGTCGGAGACGTCACCCTTCACGAGGGGCTGGCCCACGCGGACGTCGTCGTGCGCGACGACGAGATCAGTCGAGAACTCCGGCCCGACCTCGTGATTCGTCTCGGGGGACTCCCGTCCTCCAAGGTCCTCGGACAGCGTCTCCGGGAGTGGGCGGCGCCGAGTGTGGCCGTCTCCTGGGCGGAAGATCCGGCCGACCCCGACGGCCTAGTCGTCACCTTCGTGCGCGGACGGGTCGAACTCGACGATCACGACCACGCCGACGAGACGTACGCGACCCGCTGGCGAGAACTTTCCTCGGCCGTCGCCCGGGGACTGGGTGAGTTAGAACTCTGGAGTGAACCCACGGTCGGCGCCGCGGTGACCCGCGAGGCGCTCGAGAGTTCTCGGGCCCTCGTCGTGGGCTCGTCGATGCCGGTGCGCGACGTCGAGTGGTGGGCCCCGACTCGGAGAGGACCCGTCTACGCCAATCGGGGAGCTAACGGAATCGACGGAGTCGTCTCCACCCTCTGCGGAGTGGCGAGTGTCACCCCGGCGATCGGTCTCGTCGGAGATCTCACCATGCTCCACGACGTGTCGGCACTCGTCGACGGCATTGGCCCCCATGGTGGCACGTTGGTTTTAGTGGTCGCTAACAACCACGGTGGTGGAATCTTCTCGTTTCTCTCCCAGGCCGACCTCGACCACGACCAATTCGAAACCCTCTTCGCGACGCCTCGACCGCACAATTTGGAACGGATCGTAGAGAGCTTCGGCTACCCCGCACTCAGTGTGACAAGTATTGGTGACCTGCGCGTCGCGCTGGATAAGGCGCTCGCCACGTCGGGACTCAGTGTCGTCGTGGCCGACTTGCCGCCCCGAGACGACAACGTGGCGCTGCATCGAGCGTGGAATGACTCGGTCGTTAAACTGTTGGAGGTGACCCCGTGATTGCGACGTTGCCCTCAGCACTGCTGGCCGCCATTCCCCTCGCGATTGCGGCCGGACTGGTTTCGTTCGCGTCCCCGTGTGTGCTGCCACTATTGCCCGGCTATCTCGCGTTCCTCGGTGGCGCTACGGGTCGTATTGAAGGACGTAACGGACGCGGTCGCGCGGTCATTGGCGCGCTGGCCTTCATCTGTGGCTTTGCGGTCGTTTTCGTGAGTTTGGGCGCGCTCTTTGGTGGGTTGGGCGCCTCCTTGCGCACGCACCAGCGAATCCTCGAGATCGTTTTTGGCTTCGTCACCATTTTGCTGGGACTCTTTTTCGCGGGTTGGTGGCCGTCGTCGTGGTTGCAACGCGAGCGACGTCTCCATCACTTACCTCGCGCGTCCGTGCTCGGCGCAGCCATCTTGGGCTTCACATTCGCCCTCGGTTGGACGCCCTGCGTGGGGCCCACACTCGGCAGCATTCTGGGCCTGGCGTCGACCTCGGGCGCGACGGCGCTGCGTGGTTCGATTCTCGCCTTTTTCTACTGCATTGGTCTCGGCGTACCGTTCATCTTCGCGGCGCTCGCCACCGAGTGGATGGCGAGCGCTTCGACGTGGCTGCGCCGCCACGCCGTCATCATTGGACGCGTCGGGGGGGTCATGCTGATCGTGATTGGCGTCTGTGAGATGACCGGCCTCTGGCACAGTTTCGTGCTCTGGCTCCAGGTGCACTTTCCCTCGTCGACTTCGGTTCTCTAAAACGCCCTCGTAGACTCGAGAGATGAATCTCCGTGAGGACTGGCAGTTTCGTGGATTAGTCCATCAGACGACTGACGACAGCGTGCTCGATCGTCTCGGCGCGGGCGGCGTGACGGCCTATATCGGCTTTGACCCCACGGGTTCGTCGCTGCACTTGGGCAGTCTGATGCAGATCTGCCTGCTTCGTCGCCTGCAGCTCGCCGGTAATCGACCTATCGCACTCGCGGGTGGCGGCACCGGACTCGTCGGTGATCCGAGCTTCAAAGACGCCGAGCGTCCCTTGCTAACGCTCGAGCAACTCCACGCCAACGTAGACGCGATTCGCGTCCAACTCTCGCGCTTTCTCGACTTCTCACCGGAGGCGGGCGCGACGCAGGCGCTGTTGTTGAACAACGACGCGTGGCTGACGACCGTACCGTTGACGGACTTCTTGCGCGACGTGGGCAAGCATTTCACTGTCAATCAAATGATCGCCAAAGAGGCAGTGCGTAGTCGACTCGAACGAGACGACGTCGGGTTGTCGTTCACGGAGTTCTCTTACATGTTGTTGCAGGCCTACGACTTTTTACGTCTGCACCTCGATTACGGATGCGAGGTGCAACTCGGGGGCTCTGACCAGTGGGGCAACATCACCGCCGGTGCCGAACTCGTGCGCAAGGTGACGGGTCACGCCGTGCACGCGGTGACCTCGCCGTTGTTGGTGCGCCCCGACGGGCGAAAGTTCGGTAAGTCCGAATCGGGCAACGAACGAGTGTGGCTGGACGCCTCGTTGACTTCGCCCTTCGTGCTGTACCAGTTTCTGCTCAACACCGACGACGCCATGGTCCCCGCCATGCTGCGTTTTTACACCTTTTTAGACCACGACGAGATACGCCGCCTCGACGAAACGCTGCGTGTGGCGCCCCAGGATCGGCTCGCCCAACGCACCCTCGCCGACGCGGTCGTCACCTTCGTCCACGGCACTGAGGCGGCGCGCGCGGCTCAGCGCGCGGGTGAGGCGCTCTTTAACGAGAACATCAGTGAGCTCGATGAAGCCACGTTGCTGGACGCGATGAGCGACGCGCCGTCGTCCACGTGGTCGCGAGATGAACTATCCCGCGGCGTCGACGTTAGCGAGCTGTTAGTGCGCTGTGGTCTCGCCAAATCCAAGGGCGAGGCGCGTCGTTTCGTCGAACAAGGCGGCGTCTACGTCAACAATCGACGCGTCGAGGGTGATGACGACGCGACGATCAATCTTTCGCGCGCGCTGCACGATCGCTACCTGGTCGTTCGTCGAGGACGTCGAGAGTTACATCTCGTCGTCGCGGCGTGATTCGACGTCTCGGCGCCGTCGCTCTGGCGGGCGTGCTGTTGGCGGGATGCGGTTCGGTCAAGCTCTCGACGGCCATGATTTCGTGGGCGCACGACAACGGCTTCGCCGCGTCGGCGAAAACCTTGAGCATCGATGCGGCCCACGTGGCGACGGCGTTGCGTTCGGCGTCGTCGGGTGTAAACGAACTCCACACGGTCACGGGTGTGTTACTGCTCGCGGCACAAAGTGCTCAGACGCAACTACCCACGCCCGACGATCAGGCGACCAACCTCCTCAACGGCGCCTACGCCAGCTTGGGCGCCGCGGCCAACGTGGGCTACAACGCCGCTGCGAGTCCCCTTAAGCGCGCACAGGCTCTTGGGCTCCTCGCTCAGGGTCTGGCCAAACTCTCCGAAGGATCGGCCCGCGTCGCGACGGCGTCGATTCCCTAGTTCAGCGAGGTCGCAGGTCGATCTCGAGTCGAAGGATGCCGTCTTCGAGGGTCGCTACCGCGTCGCCGAGCATCGCGTAGTCCTGGAAATCTAGCTTCGCGGCCTCAATAAAACGCAGTCGTTCGGGCCCTTCAACGGGCGGCAGACCCCGGCGCTGGACGGCGTCGGCTCGTTCTTGAAATCGCTTGATCATGTCATTGGGGTTGAAAACGTCGCTCACGGAGCAGATGTTAGGGGGTCTGGCCCGGGGGAGTACTTGGTAGTATGGATACTCAACTCAGTGCTTCTGGGTTGTGGTCGCCGCCGGGTCTCGGCCCGCGACCAGTGAGGAGTTGACGTGAAAAAGGGTCGCCACCGCCGTTTTGTCGAAGCCCGGGAGTTAAAGCGCTCGACGGGTCCTCGCGCAACCACTTGCGTTGAATGCGGCGCTGCCCCCGAAGACGTCCACGCCGAGTGGTGCCTCGCCGAAGAGGATCGCTACGACGAAATTCTGGGATCGTTGCCGCGTCCGGCCTTTAACGAAGAAGACCCGCTGGCCGCTGAGGGCTAACGGCGTCGAATCGTGGGGTGCGCGATTCGCGTGCCGACGGGCTGCTTCTTGCGGCGATCGAGCACCGCGACCAATTTGTCGTAAATCGTTTCGCCAACCATGGCGATGAGCTCTTCGCGCATTGAGTCCACGACGCGACTGCGCCCCGTGAAGGCTTCGGGCGCTTCGGTGCACCACCAGTGAAACTCCGCGCCGCCGGGGCCCCAGTCGCGACGATCCCACTGTGAGATGCGCGTGATGACGTGGCCGTCGTCTTGGACGTCGTCGTCACGGCGTAGCGGGAGCTGCCAGCAGACTTCGGGTTTAAGGGGGATATAGCTCTCGTCGTTGTCCATGGCCATGACGTGCAGCGCGCAGCCCGGGCCGCGCGCAAAGTCTGGACGGTTGAGAAAGATGCACGCGTCTTTCACGAGGCGCGTGACGATCTCGCCGTTCTTTTTCACGCGCGTCGTGCCGTCTTTGCCCTTGGCTTTAAACTGCCACTGCTCGGCGCTCAGGCGCTTCGCGGCTTTTTCGACGCGGCGACGATCCTTCTCGTCGACGAAATGGGCACCGTAACTGCAACAGCCCTGGACGAGTTCGGGGGTGGGGCCCGTCAGGACGCCCTGGCAGCCATTGCCAAAGATGCACTGCCAGTTGCTTTCGAGGAACGTCGCGTCAAAGAGCCACGTTCGTTCCTGATCGTCGTCGTTGAAGCTGACCCATTCGTGGGTATCGGGGGGAAGAGAACTCACGCCCGAAAACATAGTGTGCGTTCGCCGGGGCGCTCGTGACCCCTACACTTTTGACGTGACCACCTTGGATACTTTTGACGTATTGACGCTCACCGACGGCGCGCGCAACGTCGTGCTGGACGCCCTCGCCCAAGAGGCCAACGGTGACGCCCTCGCGCTCTTCGTGGAGGTCACGGGTACGCGCGGCGCGGGCTACGCCTACGACCTGTACTTCTCTGAGGTTTCGAACGCGCCCGAAGGCTCGGCGGTGGGTGTTGACGGTGAGGTCACCATCGTCGTTCCCGAAGCGAGTGTGGCGCGTTTGCGTGGCAGTCGCCTCGAGTTTGCCGATGAGGGCGGCGGCGGTCTCGTGTTAGTGAACCCCAACGTACCGACGCCCGAAGAGGCTAATCCCGGGGTACCGGCCGATATTCTCGCGCTCGGTCTTGACGGGCCACTCGGCTCCATTGCCGTCGTCGTCCTCGACGAGCAAGTGAACCCCTCGATCGCCTCGCACGGCGGCCGCGCCGATTTGGTCGCGATGAACGAAGAGACGAAGACCGCCTACGTCAAACTCTCGGGTGGATGCCAGGGCTGCGCGATGAGTCGCCTGACCTTGTCCCAAGGCATTGAAACCATGCTGCGCGAAGCAATCCCGGAACTGGTGAGTGTCATCGACGTCACCGACCACGCCTCGGGGGAGAACCCCTTCTACGCGAAGGACTGACGCCGTCGCTGGTGCGCGGCTCAATCTAGACTTAAACGATGTTGCGCTTCCTCACGGCCGGCGAGAGCCACGGCCCCGCTCTCAACGTCATCGTCGAGGGCCTGCCTTCGGGTCTGCACTTGACGGTCGACGAACTCGGCGACGAGCTCGCTCGTCGTCGCTTGGGTTACGGACGAGGTCCACGTATGCGTTTTGAACGCGACGAACTGCGCCTCGTGGGCGGTGTGCGCCACGGTCGTACGCTCGGCTCACCCGTGGCGCTCGAAATCGCGAATTAGGAGTGGCCCAAGTGGGATGACGTCCTCGAGCGGGCGAGCGCGCGTGAAACGGCCGCGCGCGTCGCCGCGGGAGCGATGGCGAAGAGTCTCTTGCGCGCGATTGGCGTCGAGATCGTGAGCCACGTGGTGCGCATTGGATCGGTGGCCTCTGACGCGAGCTCGCGTCCCGACCCCCGTGACTTGGCGCGCGTCGACCAAAGTGAGGTGCGCTGCTTTAGTCCTGACGTCGAAGTCGCGATGATCGCCGAAATTAAGGCTGCCGCGAAAGAGGGCGATTCACTCGGCGGTGTCGTCGAGGTCATCGCCTACGGCGTGCCGGCAGGTCTGGGCAGTTACGTCCACTGGGACCGCAAACTTGACGGACTTTTGGCCGGCGCCTTGATGAGCATTCAAGCGGTCAAGGCAGTCGAGATTGGTGACGGCATGGCCCAAGCCGCCCAACGCGGCAGCGTCGCACACGACGCCATTGCCGTCGATGAAGCATTTCTCGCGGGTGGCGGGTACGTACGTCGAAGCGATCACGCGGGTGGCCTCGAAGGCGGAATGACGTCGGGCGCACCGCTCATCGCGCGCGTCGCCATGAAGCCGCTCGCGACGCTCAATCGACCGGTCCTCGAGACGGTGGACGTCGCCACCGGCGCGTCGACCGTGTCGTTTAAAGAACGCACCGACGTCACCGCCGTGCCCGCCCTGGGCGTCGTTGCCGAAGCGATGATGGCGCTCGTCCTCGCCGGCGAAGCGCAGCGCAAATTCGGCGGCGATTCGCTCGAAGAGTTCGTTCGCAACCACGCGAGCTACGTCGCCAACCTCGGTTCGACGTCGTCATCGGCCCACGAACGCTGAGCGTGGCCAGAGCCGTCCTCGTAGGTCTGCCCGGAGCGGGTAAGAGCACCGTCGCTCGAGCGCTCGGGCACTTTTGGGACTGTGGCGTGGTGGACACTGACGACGAGGTTGCCCAACGTGCGGGCGTGGACGTGGCTGAGTTGCTGCGCACGCACGGCGAAATCGCGTTACGCACGCTTGAGCTTGACGTGCTGAACTCTCTCAAGGATCGTGACGTCGTGGTCGCGACGGGCGGCGGCGTCGTCACGACCACCGAGGCGCGCGCGTTGCTGCGCGAGGAAGTCACGGTGTGGCTCGACTGTGATGACGCGACGCTAGTGTCGCGACTGGGTGAGGGGGATAGGCCACTGCTCGGTGATGACTGGACAACGTCGCTCGCTCGTTTACGAGTGGAACGTTCGACCTGGTATGAAGAGGTCGCGCGCGAACGCGTGGACGCGTCGGGCAGTGTCGTTGACGTCGTGGCGAGGGTGGTGGCGAGTATCGGGGCCCACGAATCGTGAAGATCTCGGTCGATCTCGGCGAACGTAGTTACGAGGTGGTCGTCGGCGAGGGTGTTCGCACGCAGTTGGCGTCGCTCATCGCTCTGCGGGCTCCGCGTGCCGAACGAGTGGCCATCGTCACGTCTTCGTCGCTGCGCGCCCAGCCGTGGTTTGACTTTGAGGTCGGTCTTGCGACGTCGATTCTGGAACTACCCGATGGTGAGCAGGCGAAACGACCCGAGCACTACGTCGCGTTAGTCGAAGCGCTGGCCGAACGCTCGCTGTCGCGTCACGACGTCGTGGTGGGCGTCGGGGGTGGCGCGATCACGGACGTGGCCGGCTTTGCCGCCGCGACGTACCTGCGCGGCGTACCCGTCATTCATGTCGCGACGACCGTCGCCGGTCAGGTGGACGCCGCCATTGGGGGCAAAACGGGCGTGAACTTGAGGACCGGTAAAAATCTCCTCGGTGCCTTTCACCAGCCCTTGGGAGTGCTGTGCGACTTGGCGACGCTGCACACGTTGCCCGAGCGCGAGCGTCGCGCCGGTATGGGAGAGGTCGTGAAGTGCGCGTTACTGGAGGCGCAGTCGTCCGCGTGGCTCGCGCGTTCGAGTTTCGAGTCGCAGATGGAGCTCGCGATCGCCCTCAAGGCCCGCCTGGTCGCTTCCGACGAGCGCGAAGGTTCGTCGCGGGCGCTGCTCAACTACGGACACACCCTGGCCCACGCCCTCGAGCGCGAGGCGATGGTGCGCTCGGACGTGTCGCTGCGACACGGTGAAGCCGTGGCGATCGGGCTCGCCTTTGCGGCACGCCTGGCGCGCGCCGTAGGCCGTCTCGACGATCGCGGCGTCGCGGAACACGACGCCGCGTTGAACATTTTCCAACTGCCCACGCGCGTGCCCTCGGTTTTTGATTCGTCCGCTCTCCTTGAGGCGATGAGTCACGACAAAAAGGCCCACCACGACCTGACCTTCGTGCTCGCGGGCGCCGAGGGGTTTAGTGTCGTCTCGGGGTTAGCGCCCGACGTCGTGCGCACGGCGTTGGATCAATTTCGAGGAGAGTCGTGAGTAACGTCGTCTACCTGATATCGGGACCGAACCTGGATGAACTCGGCACCCGAGAACCGGCAATTTATGGTGCTACGACCTTGCAGCAACACGTCGAACGCTTTCGTGAAGGTGCGCGGCGCGTCGGCCTGGGCGTGACGCACGTCCAGTCCAACTTTGAAGGTGACCTCGTTGAGGCGATTCACCAAGCGCGCCTCGACGACGCCCTCGCCATCGTTATCAACGCCGCGTCCTTGACGCACTACTCATGGTCGCTGCGCGACGCGTTGGCCAATTTTGGGGGCATCAAGATTGAGGTGCACCTGTCGAACCCCCTCGCGCGCGAGGATTTTCGTCACGTCAGCACCCTGGCCGCGGTCGTCGACGGTTCGATCGCGGGATTTCGCGAGTTGAGCTACGACCTCGCGCTCGCGGCGGTGGTCGCACGACGTGACGCCTCAGCGAGCAGCGCCACCGACCCTGCCTAGACTGTTCCACGCACCGGACGCGAAAGGTATGAAGGCTCATGGCCGCGATTAATACTTCGGATATCAAAAACGGCATCACGCTCAA
>NCBD01000059.1 GCA_002255315.1 Actinobacteria bacterium 21-64-8
TTCGTGACGACCTCGACGCCGTCGCCGACCGCGTCGATTGGGTCGCAAAGTACCGCGTCGTGCAGGGTTTTCGAGATCGACACGACCTCAGTGCCACCGACTCCAAACTGCGCGCCATCGATCTTCAGTACCACGATCTTCGCCCCGAACGATCTCTCGCCCAGCGCGTGGGACTGCGCACGCTCTTCGAGAGCGCTGCGGTTCGTGAAGCGGTTCACAATCCACCCACCACCACTCGGGCTTACTTTCGTGGTCAATGTGTCGCGCGTTACCCCGACGAGATCATCTCGGCGAATTGGGATTCGGTCGTCTTTGACGTCGGTGAGGGACCACTCCAACGCGTCCCCATGCTGGACCCGTTACGGGGTACGCAATCGTTGACGCAAGAGTTGCTAGAAACGAGTGCAACGGCTGCTGACCTTTTGGCCGCACTAGACAGGTAGAACAGTGGTATGAGTGAACAAGAGCGAATCCAAAAGAGAACGGGCGAGCGCACCGCTCCCGAGACGACCGAGGTAAACGTCGACGCCACCAAGGGCGACCAACTTAAAGCGGACCTCGATGATCTGCTCGACGAAATTGACGAGGTCTTGGAAGAAAACGCCGAGGAGTTTGTTCGCAACTACGTCCAAAAGGGTGGCCAATAGATGGGACTGCCGCTGTTTAGCGCACACGATGATCCAGGTCCCTCTTTTATCGACTATGCGGAGCGAAACGGAATAGTTCGCACGGGAGCTTCGAGCGAGGTCCACGTCCACGCCACGACCGTGATTGCCCTTCGCTACGCGACGGGCGTGGTGATGGTGGGGGACCGTCAGGCGACTGGCAACTACATCGCCAGTCGCGACGTACGAAAGATTGAGCCAGCCGATCGATTCACTGGACTCGCCATTTCGGGAAGTGCGGCGCGGGGCATTGAACTACTGCGCCTGACACAACTTTCCTTCGAGCACTACGAAAAGATGACCGACCGCTCGCTGAGTCTTGAGGGGAAGGCCAACTACCTCTCTCCGATTATTCAGCGCAACAATCTCTCAACCCCCTTGTTAGTCCTGCCGTTGCTCGCCGGCTGGGATCGCAACGCCGAGCAGGGACGCGTCTTTGAGTACGACGGCGCGGGAGGGTGCTACGAGCGCAGTGACTTCGCGACCATTGGCTCGGGTTCTCCGTTCGCCGAAGGCACGCTACGCCTTGGATTCCGAGCCGAGATGAGCCTCGAAGAGGCGCTCGAACTTGGCGCCCTGGCGCTCTACGAAGCGGGTGACAATGATCCCTCCACCGGAGGACCTGACTTCGTCCGGCGAATCTTTCCCATGATGGTCGTCATCGACGCGGAGGGATTCCGCGAACTTGAGCTCGATGACGTCGAGCAGCGATTTCTGGCAATCTCCGAACGGCGCACTCAGTCGGGTGGCGTCGCGGGGGGTGCCCTGCGGTGAGCAACTACTTTTACGTTTCGCCCGAACAGCTCATCAAGGATCGAGCCGAGTTTGCCCAAAAGGGCATCGCGCGCGGTCGTTCGATCGTGGGCGCGATCTACAACAAGGGCGTCGTGCTCGTCGCGGAGAACCCGAGCGCTTCGTTAAACAAGATCTCCGAGGTCTACGACCGCATCGCCTTCGCCGGTGTGGGCAAATACAACGAGTTCGATCGACTCCGCGAAGCCGGTATACGGTGGGCCGACGGCACGGGCTACACGTATTCGCGCGAAGACGTCGACGCGCGAGCGTTGGCGAACTACTACGCCCAGTACCTCGGCGACATGTTCACCGAGGGCCAAAAGCCCCTTGAGGTCGAGATTCTCATCGCTCAACTGGGTTCGAAGTTGCGCCCCACCAAGCTCTATCGAATCGCGTACGAAGGCACCATCTCGGACGAGCCTCACTTTGTAGTTCTTGGGGGCGACGCCGAGACCATTAAAGAACGCTTCGCGCAGTCGGCGCCCGAACTCGAAGCGCTCGACGCCACGCTCAAGCATGCGGTGGCGGCCCTCGCGGGTCCGGATCGAACGATTCCCGTCCAAGAGCTTGAAGTGGGCATCCTCGAGGACCGTGGCGGTCGACGAACCTTTAGGCGCCTTAGTGTCGATGAGGTGAGCGGACTGCTGGACTAGGAACGACATGCTGCGACGGATCTTCGGGATCGAAACCGAATACGGAGTCACCTTTTCCCTGCGCGGTCAACGGCGTCTAAGTCCCGACGAAGTTTCTCGCTTCCTCTTTCGCAAGGTCGTCGCGTGGGGACGTTCGTCGAACGTCTTTTTAGAAAATGGCTGCCGACTGTATCTCGACGTCGGCTCGCACCCCGAGTACGCCACGGCCGAATGCGACACGCTCAGTGACGTCGTAGCTCAAGATAAGGCCGGCGAGTCAATTCTTCGCGAACTCGTCGGCTACGCCCAACAACAGTTGAGCGACGAGGGCATTCGCGGCGACATCTTCCTCTTCAAAAACAATACCGATTCGTCGGGAAACTCCTACGGTTGCCACGAAAACTACTGCATTGAACGGATTGAAGACTTGACACGTCTCGAGCAGGTCTTCATTCCTTTTTTGATCAGTCGTCAGATCTTTACTGGTGCGGGCAAGGTCGTGACAAACGCGCGGGGTACCAGCTTCTCGATGAGCCAGCGCGCCGAGCACATCTGGGAGTCGATCTCCTCAGCCACTACACGTTCGCGCCCAATTATAAATACCCGCGACGAGCCACACGCAGATCCAGAGAAGTATCGGCGACTCCACGTCATCGTCGGAGACTCCAACATGAGCGAGTTCGCGACGTACCTAAAGATTGGCACCGCGGCAGTCGTCTTAGCAATGATTGAAGATAAGACCACCGTCTTGCGGGACTACTCAATGTCCTCGCCGATCAACGCGCTGCGCGATATTTCTTATGACCTGTGGAGCAAAGAGCCCGTCAAGTTGACGAACGGACGCGACTTGACGGCGCTCGAGATCCAAGAAGACCTCTGTGAGCGGGCCGAGAACTTCCTCCAATCGCACCAACTGCCCGGCGACCAAGTCCACGCCGTCAAGCTGTGGCGCCAAGTCATCGAACAGTACCGAAGCGATCCCATGGGCCTCGCCGACCGCGTCGACTGGATCACGAAATTACAGATCATCGAGCGCGAACGCGAACGCAGTGGCGTCGAACTCAGTGATCCAAAAATTGCCCTCATTGATCTGCTCTACCACGACACGAACTACGAGCGCGGACTGTTTTATCGACGTCAAGCCAAGGGCCACGTCCGTCGCGTCGTCACGGACGACGAGATTGCCACCGCGACGCACACGCCACCCGCCACGACGCGTGCGCACATGCGCGGCACCTTTATCCAAGCGGCCAAAAAATGGCGCCGCGACTACACCGTGGACTGGGTCCATCTTAAGTTGAACGACGAGATGCAACGCACCGTTTTGCTGAAGGATCCGTTCAAAAGTAGCGACGAGCGATTCCAGAAACTCTTATTGTCGCTCGAACGTCATAATTAGGGCGACTAACCTTCATTCGTGACCGATGAACCTACGTCCTCCGTTGACGTCGTCGAACGCGCCGCACCGGTGACACTGCGCCGACGCAACCCCACACGCACCGTCCTCGAGTGGGTCATCATCTTGGTTGTCGCCGTCGGAGTCTCGTTCTTCGTGCGCACCTTTGCCTTCCAGACATTTTTTATTCCTTCTGGCTCGATGGAACCAACCTTGATGGTGGGCGACCGCATTGTGGTGGACAAACTCAGCGTCGACTTTGGCTCGATCAACATTGGCGATATTCTGGTTTTTAAGGCACCGCCCACCGAAAACTGTGGCGGCCCCCCAGTCACCGACCTCGTCAAACGCGTCATTGGCACGCCCGGAGATACCATCACCTCCAAGGGCAACACGATTTACGTCAATGGGCGACCTTTGGCCGAGAAGTGGACGCACACCGAACCGCTGGGACCCGCCATTGGCGTAGTCCACCTCAAGGCCAATCAGTACTTCATGATGGGTGACAATCACAGTGATTCGTGCGACTCGCGAAGCTGGGGACCAATCACTCGTTCGGACGTAATCGGCAAAGCGTTCTTGAGGATTTGGCCCCTGAGTCGCTTCGGTAGCCTCTAAAAATCATTGCGGTGGCCCCTAGTATGGGGTCGTGTTTAGTTTGAGCCCCATCAAGATCATGGTCATTGTGGCCGTCATCTTGCTCTTGATGGGACCGGACAAATTGCCCGAAGTGGCGCACAAATTAGGATCATGGTGGCGCACCTTGAAGAACCTCCAAGCTCGCGTCGAATCCGAAGTGCGCCAAGCGATTCCCGATCTTCCCAGCACCGGAGACCTCGCGCGCATCGCGCGGAGTCCAGTCAATCTCTTGAATCAACTCGCCGACCGCGTCGAATCCAAGGAGTACGACGACAACCTCGAGACCACTGAGGCGAGCACCGAGGAGACCCCCCTCATTGTTCGTCCCGCCCCCGCGCCGCCCTCTCCGCGTCCCTTCGACGCGTCGGCGCCGCCTGACCCTTCGATGAACTAAGGCACCATGGCGAAGTTTCGTAAGGCCGCCTCGGGTATGACCCTGGCCGAACACCTGGCCGAACTTCGACATCGTTTCCTCGTCTCGACGATTGCCGTGTCACTCTTTGGCGTCGGTGCGTTCGTGTTCTACCCGAACATTTTGAAGGTGCTCCAGCACCCCTACTGCGCCGCGATTCCTAAGCACTGTCTCTTTCTGGTGACCAACCCTCTCGATGGACTCACGTTGCGGGTAAAGATCGCTTTCTTCGGTGGTTTTCTCCTGGCTTCGCCCGTGATCTTGTACCAAGCGTGGCGCTTCATCACACCGGGCCTAAAACAGCGGGAACGACGCTACGCCGTGCCTTTCGTGGTGGCGTCCATGGTCTTCTTCTCGGGCGGCGTCCTATTGGCGTACTTCAGCTTTGGTCACGCCATTCAGTTCTTGAAGTCCATTGGCGGTTCGACGCTCATAACGGAATACAACCCCAATCAGTACCTCACGCTTTTTCTTTTGATGATGTTCATCTTTGGCTTGACCTTCCTCTTTCCCGTCTTTCTCGTGGCGCTGGAGTTGGCCAACGTCGTCACGCCCCAGCAGCTGTTACGAAGTTGGCGCTACGCGGTGATCGGTATCACGATTGCGTCGGCGGTCTTCACGCCGAGTGGTGATCCGCTCTCGATGTTGGCGTTGGCCCTGCCGCTCGTGGTGTTCTACTTCGGCGCGATTGGCGTCGGAAAACTCCTCAAACGGTGAGTGCTTCCCGCTACCGCGATCTCTTCGTCGAAGCCCTCGGCTTTGGACTCGACGCCTTTCAAAGTGACGCACTCGACGCCCTCGACCAGGGCGTGAACGTGCTGGTTTCTGCACCCACCGGTTCGGGCAAGACGATCGTCGCGAACTACGCCATTGGCCAAGCCCTCGAGCGAGAGCAGCGATCGTTTTACACCACGCCACTCAAGGCACTGTCGAATCAGAAGTATCACGAGCTCTGCAATCTCTACGGAACGAGTCGCGTCGGACTGTTAACGGGTGACACGTCGATTAATCGACTCGCGCCGGTCGTCGTGATGACGACAGAAGTGCTCCGCAACATGCTCCTTACCGAGTCTGATCAATTGCGAGATCTGGGTCTCGTGGTGCTCGACGAAGTGCACTACCTCCAAGATCCCTTTCGAGGCGGCGTCTGGGAAGAAGTGCTGATCTTGACGCCGTCATCGGTTCGCTTTGTTGCCCTGTCGGCCACAATCGGAAACGCTGACTTTCTCGGTGAGTGGTTCGAAGTCGTACGCGGCACCACCAGCGTGATCGTCGAGTCGACGCGCCCTATTGAACTTCATAATCACGTCGCGGTCGTTCCGCGTAGTTCCGGCCAGGTCGAAATTCTTGACTTGCTCGACGGCGCCCGACTGTCCGACGCCGCGCGTCGCGTTGACAACCTGATGAAGTCCAGCCGAAAGTTCCGACCCGGACCAAAGTGGCACGGCCCCCACTCCTCCGCGCCACCGCCGGCCTTTCGTGCACCACGTCGAAGTGAACTGCTGCGCGCGGCGGCCGACGCAGATCTCCTGCCGATCATCGTGTTCATCTTCTCTCGAGCGGCCTGTGATGACGCGGTCCAGCAGTGTCGACGTGACGGCCTGTTGTTCACCACGCCCGAGGAGCGTCGAGCCATCGACGCCATTGCGAATGAGCGTGTGCGTGATTTCGAGGAAAACCTGCTTGCCGTCGTATTTGCCACCGAGACGCTGGCGCTCGGCGTGAACATGCCCGCGCGCTCCGTCGCGCTCGAACGGTTCACGAAATACTCCGACAACGGCCGCCAGTTCTTAACCAGTGGCGAGTTCGCGCAGATGACGGGACGCGCCGGTCGCCGCGGACTCGACGACGAAGGTCACGCCCTGGTCTGCTTCACGCCAGATCTGGCCCTTCACGACGTCGCGCGCGTCGCGCTCGCTGCGCCGAGCGAACTTCACTCTTCGTTTCGACCCACCTACAACCTGACCGCGAATTTAATCAATCACGTCGAATTCGAAACCGCCATTGAGATAGTACGCCAGTCCTTCGCCCAGTTCGAGGCCGATCATCGTCCTCGGGGTTCTCGACGCCCGCTGAGCGAACAGCTGATTGCGCGGCACCGAGTGCTCGAAGAACTCGGCTACGCCAAAGACTGGTCACTCACCGAACACGGCCAACTGCTGCGCTCGATTTACCACGAGTGCGATCTTTTAATTGCTGAATCGCTCAACCTCGGCGTGTTCGACGATCTCGAACCGGCCCAACTCGCGGGACTGCTCTCCACGTTCGTCTTTGAGGCCAAGCGCAGCACCAAAGCGAACGCCGCCAAACAGGTGTCAACCAAAAAACGCCGCGCGATTAACGACCGCCTCGGTCCGCAACGTCGCGGCACGTTAAGTGAACGCCAAAACGAAATCACGGCACTCTCCATCGCAATCTTCGACGTGGAGGCGCGCCACCAAGTGCCCCACACCAAAGAACCCGACGGGCGATTCGCGACGACGATCGCCGCCTGGGCGCGCGGAGCGACGCTCTCGACGGTGCTCGACCTCGCTGAACTGGAAATCGGTCAAACCTCACCGGGCGATTTCGTGCGCCAAGCGAAACAGGTCGTGGACCTCTGCGAACAGTTCTCACGAATGGATGATCGATACGGCGTAGCCCAGGCGGCGGGCGAGGCCCGTGACCTGGTACTTCGAAGCGTGGTGGCGGGTACGTCCAGCGTCCACCCGCCACGCTAAATTGACCTCTAATCTCGTAACTCCATGCATCCCTACGCGCTAGAAGAGTTCAGCGACGCCGAAGTCTCCATTCTTCGTCGTTACTTCACGAATCTCGAAGGACCCGTATTTGCCCTGGTCAACTTGCCTGAGGTGGTCAAGGGTGCACTCTTTGCGCGCTACTCACGTTCATCGAAGAGTCTTCGACGACTCTTTCTCGACGAGTTCGTCGGCGACCTTGATCTCAGCGGCGACGTCGAACTCGACGCGACCATGGGACTGGGCCGCGCCGACGAACTGTACCAGCGCATCTTTTATGAGTACGGCGACGACTCGGTCGCCCAACTCGGCGGTGTGCACTTGGCCTGTGAACAGTCGAGCAATCTGCTCACCAAAGTGCTCGAGCGTGGCCGTTTAATGAGTTACCTGGAACAGTCCACGCGCTACCTCGGCTACGACCGACGACTCAGCAACGGGCACTATCGCTTTTACCGCGATCACGACCTCTTGGAGTCGCGCTTTGGCGCACGCTACGTCGGCGAAATGGACCGAATGTTCGACGTCTACGGCGAACTGCTGCCCCTAATGACGGACTTCATTGCCACGAAGTATCCGAAAACTGCCGCCGACACTGACTTCGTCTATCGTCAGGCGACCCGCGCCAAGGCGCTCGACGCGGTGCGCGGGCTGTTGCCGGCGAGTGCGCTGTCTAATCTCGGCATCTACGCGTCCGGCCAAGCCTTCGAAGGACTGCTCTTGCGTATGCGCGCTCACGCGCTGCCCGAAGTGCGCACCTACGCCGATTTGATGTACGACGAACTCATCAAAGTCATTCCGTCGTTTTTAAAACGCGTGAACGTCCCCGAACGCGGGGGAGTGTGGACTTCGTACCTCGCCAACACCCGTAGTGCCACGAAGGCGTTACTGAGGGAACTGTTCGACGAAGTTGACGAAGCCCCCGGTGAGTCGGTTCGTCTCGTGGGCTTTGACCCCGCGGGCGAAACCCGCGTGCTCGAGGCGATCGTATTTGCCCAAGGTGGCGTCTCCAACGACGAAGCGCAACGACGGGTCGCGACGCTCAGTCACCTCGACCGACAGCGACTGTTGAACGCGTACGTCGGCGAACGCGCGAATCGTCGCCACCGGCCCGGACGCGCACTTGAACGTACGGACTATCGCTTTGAACTCGTGACCGACTACGGTGCCTTTCGAGACCTCCAGCGCCACCGCCTGCTCACCATCGAGTGGCAACCTCTTACCGTCGAATTAGGCTTCGACGTCCCCGAGCTCGTTCGCGAGGCCGGCCTCGCCGGACGCTTCGAAGAGTCCCTTGAGCGGTCCGCCGAGCTCTACTACGACCTTCGCGACGACTTTCCCGAACAGGCTCAGTACGCGGTAGCGCTGGCCTTTCGGATCCGCTACGTCATGCAAATGAACGCCCGCGAGGCGATGCACCTGATCGAACTGCGCTCGGGACCCCAGGGACACCCCAGCTACCGGCGAGTAGCCCACGAAATGGCCCGACTAATTGACGTTCAGGCGGGCCACCACGCCCTCGCGGGCGCCATGTCCTACGTGGACTTCTCCGACACCGATCTGGAGCGTTTGGCGGCCGAGCGGGCCGCTGAACGGGCTCGCGCCCTTCGCCAGTAGAGTCAAACACTTGACTTTCGGCGGAAATACCGTCCGCCCGCGCAAAAAGGCTCTACACTGCCTGCGCTACAGAAGAGGAATACATGGCTGCAGACCCTGAAAACGACGAAGTTTTCGACGAGGAAGAACTCGCCGACGGCTTTGACGAAGAGATAGTCAGTGACGATATCGACGACGAAGAGGGCGACGACGTCCTCGATATCGACGAAGGCGTCGAAGACACCGTGCTGGTGCCCGGCGCCGTAATTGTGGAAGAGAGCGACGACGATGACGTGGTCGCCGAAGTCGTGGTCGTTGACGACGACGACGTCATTGACGACGCCGACGTGGAACTCGCCCTCGACGAAGTGCTCGCCGAGACGATTCTTCGTACCACCGTCATTGACGATGACGAAGACGGGCCCGTCGAGGTCGATCCGACGCTCGAGAGTTCCGAGGCGATTCTGCCCAAACAGGACGACGAATTTCGCTGCAAGTCCTGTCGACTGCTCAAAAAGACCAGTCAGCTCGCCGATAAAGCGCACATGCTCTGTCGCGACTGCGTGTA
>NCBD01000060.1 GCA_002255315.1 Actinobacteria bacterium 21-64-8
ACCACGTCGCGTAGCGTTCGCTGCGACCCCACGGCCTCGCCGACCAGACGCCCGACGCGTTCATGGGCGCTACGAAAGGGCTCGCCTCCGGCGACGAGGGCCTCGGCGAGGTCAATGGCGACCAGAAGTTCATCGTTCGCCGCACGGGCCATCGTGGATTCGTGCAACGTCAGCGAGTGATACGCGCCGCTCAGCGCTCGCAGAACGAGTAACACCTGTCGAACCGAATCAAAGAGAGGTTCCTTATCTTCTTGCAGGTGGCGGTTGTACGCCAACGGCAGTCCCTTAAGGGTTACCAGCAGCGACGTGAGATTGCCAATCAGTCGGCCAGTCTTGCCTCGGGCAAGTTCAGCGACGTCGCTGTTCTTCTTTTGAGGCAACATCGACGAGCCCGTAGTAAAGGCGTCTCCTAGCGTCGCGAACGCAAACTCACTACTCGTCCACAGCACGAGTTCCTCGCCGAGGCGTGAGAGATGAACCCCGAGCAGCGCTATGTCAAATAGTGCTTCGGCGACAAAGTCGCGGTCCGAGACCGCGTCCATCGAGTTGGCGAAACTCTCGCGAAAGCCCAGCAGCTGGGCCGTGAACGCCGGTTCAATGGGCAATGACGTTCCGGCCAACGCGCCCGCACCCAGGGGTGACACGTTGGCACGCTCGCGAGCGTCCATCAGTCTTTCAACGTCGCGCAAGAGCGCGAACGCGTGGGCCTGCACGTGGTGACTGACGAGCACCGGTTG
Source organism: Actinobacteria bacterium 21-64-8 (assembly GCA_002255315.1). Classification (GTDB taxonomy): domain Bacteria; phylum Actinomycetota; class Acidimicrobiia; order Acidimicrobiales; family RAAP-2; genus RAAP-2. The sequence goes on from NCBD01000060.1 coordinate 738, forward strand.
GGCTCGTTGCAAATGCGTATAGCCGGGCAGAGCTGCCTCGGGGTAGCGCTCGCCGACGCTTACGAGCTCGTCAACAAGCCCCAGGGTCGTGAGCGCAATTTCAGTCAGCGCGTCGCGGGTAAAGAGGCGCAGCGTCGTGGCCACTTGGTCGTTGCGGCTGCGCGCGGTGTGAATCCGTTGACCGACCGGACCGGCCAGTTCGGTCGCGCGGCGCTCAATCGCCATGTGGATGTCTTCATCGTTGTCGTGGCGAAGAAAACGGTCGTGTTCAAACTCGTCGCGAATCGTCTCGAGTGTCGCGACCAACGTCGTCGCTTCGTCTTCGCTGACGAGCCCGGCCACGGCGAGTCCCCTGACGTGTGCGATCGAACCAGCGATGTCGTGGGCGAAGAGCACGACGTCGAAGGAGAAACTCTCCGAAAGACTCCAGAGGCTCTCGTCCATGGACGCGCTGAAACGTCCGCCCCAGAGCGTCACGATGCGGGCGGGGTGGCGTTCTTGGCCCCCTGTCGAGCGGCCCACGTTTTGACCCCGAGGCCGAATATGCGCACGAAGCCCTCCGAATCGGCGTGTCGGAACGTGTCGTCGGCGTCGTAGGTGGCGAGACCGTGATCGTAGAGCGCCTGGGGGCTTCGCCGTCCCACAACACGCATCAATCCGGGTGCTTCGAAACGAACTCTCACTTCACCGGTGACGTGTCGCTGGGTTTCGACGAAGAAGGCATCGAGTGCCTCTTTGAGCGGCGAGAACCACATGCCGTCGTAGATCAGTTCGGACCAGCGTGGTTCGAGCCGACTCTTCTCGTGATGTAGGTCGCGCTCAAGCACGAGGTCTTCGAGGTCTCGGTGGGCAAGAATGAGTGCGAGCGCCGCGGGACATTCGTAGACTTCGCGACTTTTGATGCCGACGCGCCGGTTCTCCACCATATCCAGTCGACCAAAACCCGTCGCGCCCGCGCGCGCGTTCAGCGACTCAATCAAATCCGCGAGCCTCATCGGCTCGTCGTCGAGCGCGACCGGTACGCCCGCCTCAAAACGAATGGTGAGCTCAACGGGTTCAAGCTTCGTGACGCGCGTGAGCGTGTAGGGCTCGTCAGGCGGTGCGGCCCAGGGATCTTCGATCGCGCCGCATTCGATAGCTCGGCCCCAAAGGTTTTCGTCAATCGAGTAGATCTTTTCCTTGGTCGCCTTTATCGGAATATCCCACTTTTTAGCGAAATCCACGGAGTCGGCGCGGGTCATGCCCCAATTACGCGCGGGCGCCAATACTTCGAGGTCAGGGGCCAAAGCGTGGGTTCCCACTTCGAAGCGCACCTGATCATTACCCTTGCCCGTGCAGCCGTGCGCCACCGCGTGAGCGCCGAAGTGACGCGCCTGGGCGACCAGGTGGCGCACAATCACTGGGCGCGAAAGAGCTGAGACGAGTGGATACTTGCCCTCGTAGAGCCCATTCGCGGCGATTGCACGCGCACAAAATTCTTCGGCCATCTCTGTTCGCGCGTCGACGACCACGCACTCGAGCGCGCCCGCCGCGAGCGCCCGCGCTCGAATGTCGTCAAAACTCTCTGAGCTCTCAACGTCTTGACCAACGTCAACGAGCACGCAGATCACCTCGACACCCCACTCTTCCATCATCCAGCGCACCGCCACCGACGTGTCCAATCCGCCGCTATAGGCCAGTACTACACGTTTCGTCATCAGAATCCACTCCTCACGTCGTTCATTTCACTAATACCCGACAGTTCTCGGAACTCGCGGGCGAGGTCACTGCCGCCGCGCTGTTCGGTAGCGATCACCAAGATGGTGTCGTCGCCCGCGACGCTGCCGAGTACGCCGTCGAGTGCGCTGCGATCAAGGGCCGAGGCGACCACGTGCGCGCAGCCCGGCGGTGTGCGCACCACCACCAAATTGACCGAGCTTTCGACAGACACGACCCACTCGCCCATCATGCGGCGCAGGTGATCGAGCGGAGCGGGGGCCAACTTCGGCGATGCGGCGAGCACGATGCGCCGAGCCCCGCGCTCGTCACGAACTTTGATAGTGCCTAACTCTTGAAGGTCACGAGTCACCGTAGCTTGGGTCGCGCTGACGCCTTCAGACTGAAGCCGTGCCACGACCTGCGCGGCGGTCGAGATGACGTCGTGCTCGAGAAGTTCACTGATGCGGTGTTGACGTTGGGTCTTTGTCACGCGTCCCCCTTGATCCACCGAAGGGCGGCGCGCATAGCGCTGCGACGATGAAAAACTTGGCGCCACACACGACTTCGTGGCGAATCGAGCACCTCGCTGACAATCTCGTCGCCGCGATGCGCCGGCAAGCAGTGCATCACGATGGCGTGCGATGACGCGTTCGCCAAGAGCCGATCGTCGACGCGAAACGCGGCCAGGTCGAGCCGACGCTGTGCGGCCTCACTCTCAAAACCCATCGAGACCCACGCGTCGGTGTACACGGCGTCGACGCCCTCAACGGCCGCCTCGGCGCTGTCGAAGAGTTCGAGCGAACCACGTTCGCCACCAGCGAACGGATTCTCGGCGCCACTCTCTTTGAGTTGGTACTGGTACGGAGCGCCCACTCGCACGTGCACGCCGAGTCTCGTGAGCGCGACCGCGAGCGATCGCGTCACGTTGGTCGCGTCACCGACGTACGCCACGCGCAGTCCCGCCATGCCGTAGACGTCACCGTCGCTGAACTCGTCGGCCAACGTCAAGACGTCGGCCAACGCCTGTGTGGGGTGCGCGTCACTGCTGAGCAGGTTGACGAGCGACAGCTCATCGCGCGTCGCGACTCGCATCCGGTGAAAGACTTCGTGTCGACGCAGCCGCATTGCCGCAATTGCGAAGGTCTCGTTCAAGGTGCGCGCGACGTCCTCGGCCGATTCGCGAGTGTCCAGTCCAATCTCATCGTCACCAAAGAATGTGGCAAATCCGCCCAATTCGGCCACCGCGGCGGCGCTCGAGGCTCGCGTACGAAGGCTGGGGCGTTCAAACACCAGGGCGACGCCTTGGCCCTTTAAAAGCTCGTCGTCAAAGGGTGAACGGGCCAAGGCGTACAGTTCGGCGAGGTCTTCGTCGCTGAGGGCTTCAATGGTGAGTAAATGTCGAGTCATGGGGTCACCTCCGTCGACGCCAAGGCGCCCGATAGCAGTCGCGCGAGTGCGTGCTCGCGACGTCCGTTGGCGAGGCGCACGCGCGGCGCGCCTCCGTTGAGCGCGTCGAGTGCGGCGGTGAGTTTGGGACGCATGCCTTCACGCGCGGCACCTCGTTCGAGCAGATCCATGACCTCGCGCTTTGACACGGAGTTCAAAACGCTGGTGGCGTCGTCGGGGTCGTAACGCACTTGATCGACGTCACTGAGCAACACGAGTTCGGTTCCCAGCGCCGCCGCGAGCGCGCCGGCCAGGGTGTCGGCGTTGCAGTTCACGAGATTGCCGTCAGCGTCGACTCCGACACTGGAGACGACGGGGGTGTACCCGAGCGACACCAGGTCGACAACGAGCGCCACGTCAATGATCGGCTCGACGGCCGCTCGCCCCCACGGTGCACCGAGCGCTCGCGCGCGCAGCAGCGTGGCGTCCACGCCCGAGAGTCCGACCGCGCGAAGTCCTCGCGCGTTGAGCGTAGCGACGATCTGAACGTTCACGTGCGCTAACGCCATCGCGACGACGCCCATGGTGCGCTCGTCGGTCACGCGAAGCCCGTCGACGAATCTGCTCTGCATCGACAAATCGCCAAGAAGTTCAGAAATCTGGGGCCCTCCACCGTGCACGAGTACAACGCGAGTTCCGTGCTGCGCGAGTGCGACCACGTCGCTCGCCAAATCGCCGAGCACCGGCGCGTCTACGTCGAGGCGTTCGAGCGCGTGACCGCCCAACTTCACCACGAGTGTCGTCACGGCGTCAACCCTCCTCGCGAAAGTCCCGTCGATTCGAGATATCCCCGCGCGACGTTCCACGCCTGCACCGCCTGACCGGCGGCGCCCTTTACGAGATTGTCGAGTGAGCTCATGACGACCAAGGTCTTCGTGCGCGGATCGACCCGCGCGCTGACGAAGCACAAGTTGCTACCGAGAGGGTCTTTGAGTGTGGGTGGTTCGTCGACCACGACGACGAAGGGTTCGTCGCGATAGCTCGCGCGTAGCAGAGCCAGTGCATCTTCACTCGTGAGCGAGTCCACGGGCGCGAAGCCGCTCACTAACATGCCCCGGCTCACGGGAACGAGGTGAGGCGTAAAGAGCACGGGGCGACCAAGTTCTTGGTGCATTTCAGCGGTGTGGCGATGCGAGAGGAGTCCGTAGGCTTCGGCGTTACCAGCCAGACGCGAAAAGTGCAACCGATCGCTCGTCGCGCGCCCGGCGCCCGAGACGCCCGTGAGCGCCGTGACAATCAACGTGGCCTCGCTGAGCACCCCCGCGTCGATAAAGGGCCCGAACGCGAGCGACGTGGCGGTGGGGAAACACCCGGGTACGGCAATCAACGTCGCCCCGGCGAGTTCTTCGCGGTGTCGCTCGACGAGTCCGTAGACCGCGGAGTCGAGCAACGCCGGGGCGCGGTGCTCGTCGTGATACCACTCGACGTAGTCCGCCGCCCGGCGTAAGCGAAAGTCAGCGCCGAGGTCAACGACGTCGACGCCACGCTCGAGAAGTCCCGGCACCACGTCTTGACTCTTGCCGTGAGGTAGGGCGACAAAGGCAACGTCCATGTCCACGTCGTCGAGCTCGTCGATACTCACGTAGCGCGTATCGGGATAAAGTGCCGCGAGTGCGGGCACGTGCGTCGCGACCTTCGAACCCGCGTGGGCTTCACCGGTCGCCGCCACAATCTCCAGGTGGTCGTGGTTGGCCGCGAGACGCAGGAGTTCGGCACCCACGTACCCACTCGCCCCCAGGACGCTCGCTCGCATGATGACATTTTATGCACAAGAGAGGATAAAAATTCAATTCTCGCGGTGGCGACTAGATTTGAGATTGTGACGCGTCGTGGCTGGCTCTTTTTCCTCGCCATGGCGGTCATTTGGGGGATTCCCTACCTGCTCATTCGCGTCGCCGTGCGCCAACTCGACCCGGGGGTCTTGGTCTTTTTGCGTACGGCACCGGCCGCCGCCCTTTTGTGGCCCCTCGTCATCGCTCGCCGCCACGTCCCCGCCGTGCTGGCGCACTGGCGCTGGATTGTCATCTTTGGCGTCGTGGAGTTTGGCGTGCCTTGGTACTTCATGGCCAGCGCCGAGCGCCACCTCACGAGTTCCTTAACCAGTTTGCTGATCTGTTGCGTGCCACTGCTGTCGATCTTGGGCCAACGTCTACGCCCCGGGAGAGAGCCCGTCTCGCGACGACGCTACGCGGGACTGCTCACGGGTGCGGTGGGGGTGGCGCTCCTCGTGGGCTTCAACGTGCAGTCGGGGTCGCTCATATGGATGGGCGCCATGCTCGTCGTTTGCGTGGGTTACACCGTCGGTCCGGCCATCTTGTCA
>NCBD01000191.1 GCA_002255315.1 Actinobacteria bacterium 21-64-8
GGTTCTATTCTCGACGCAATCGGTGATCCAAGCACGGCAGCCGAAGTCACGATGCAGCCCGTGCTCCGCTACGGCGAGGACGCGGCGATCTTGATCTCGGACATCGTCGTGCCCTACCACGCCATTGGCTTTGGCGTGGACGTCGTACCGGGTCGAGGACCGGTCATCGCCGCGCCCTTTCGCGACACCTCAGACTTGAACCGACTCCCTGATCTCACGAACGACGACGTGCGCCACGTGACTGACACGGTCGATCTCGTCGTCGCCGAATTGGCGCACACCAACACACCACTCATCGGATTTGCTGGCGCGCCCTTTACGGTCGCGAGTTACCTCGTCGAAGGTGCGCCCACGCGTGAATTCGCCATTATCAAAACCATGATGCACCGCGAGCCCGCGCTGTTCGATCAGTTGCTCGAACGCCTCGTCGCCATTACGGTTTCCTTTCTGCGTGCCCAGGTCGCCCACGGCGCGCGCGCCCTGCAACTCTTTGATTCGTGGGCCGGATCGCTGACGCGCGACGAGTACCAACGTTTCGCCTTGCCCGCGACCGAGCGCGTGCTCGAAGGTGTTCGCGACCTCAACGTACCGACGATTCTCTTCGGCGTGGGCACCGGCGAGTTACTCGATCTCATGGCGAGCGCCAACAGCACGGTGGTGGGCATTGACTGGCACGTCGACCTCGACGAAGGGCGTCGCCGCGTGCAGGGCCGTCCCGTCCAGGGCAACCTCGACCCCGCGCGGTGCCTCGGTGGCGAAGCGCTCGCGATCGAGGCGACCCGCGAAGTGTTGGCTCGCGCGGGCAAGGCGCCCGGCCATATCTTTAACCTGGGTCACGGTGTCCTCCCCTCGACGGACCCCACGGTGCTCGACGCGGTCGTGCGCGTCGTGCACGACGAAGGAAAGGCGGGCGTTCAGTGACCATCGGTGTTCTCGTCATGGCCTACGGCACGCCCTCAACGCCGAGCGACGTGGAGGCGTACTACACCCGGATTCGTCACGGCCGCGCGCCCACGCCCGAACTCTTGGCCGATCTCACTCGGCGCTACGACGCCATTGGCGGCACTTCCCCGCTCGCTCAACGCACCGCCGACCAAGTGAACGCACTTCGTGACGCCCTCGACACGCGCTATGCGGGACGCTACGACGTGCGCTTTGGCTCGAAGTACGAGCCTCCGTTGCTCGAAGAAGCAGCCACCTCTTTTCGAGACGACGGATTCGATACCGTGATTGGCCTCGTACTCACACCACACTCATCGTCGATGTCAACCGATCAGTACTTTGAACGCGCTCGAGCCGCGCTCGGCGACGGCGTACGTTTTGTCGGCATCGGGGCGTGGTGGGAACAGCCCGGTTTTCTCGAACTCATCGCCCAGCGCGTTCGTGAGGCGCTCGAGTTGATTCCCGAGAGTCGACGCGCCACGACCGAAGTCATCTTTAGTGCGCACTCGTTGCCCGAAAAAATCCTCGCGGTGGGTGACACCTACCCCGACCAACTCTTCGAGAGCGCACGGCGCGCGGCGGCGCTCGCGCACTTAGAGCACTTTGACGTCGCCTGGCAGTCGGCGGGACGAACGGCCGACCCCTGGATTGGACCCGACATCTTGCAGGTGCTTCGTGACAAGCGTCGTGACGGTGTGAGTGACGTGGTGTCGTGCCCCATTGGCTTCGTCGCCGATCACCTCGAGGTGCTCTTTGACATCGACGTCGAAGCCCAGGGGGTAGCCCGCGAGATTGGTCTTCACCTCGTGCGCACCGCCTCGCTGAACGCCGATCCTGACTTCGTCGCGATTCTCGCGGACGTCGTGGTGGCGGCGAGCTGATCGTGCGCGCGTCGGTCGTCGTGGTCGGCGCCGGCATCAGCGGACTCGCCGCCGCGTGGGAACTCACCGGCGGAGCGGCCGGCCCCACGCCCGA
>NCBD01000192.1 GCA_002255315.1 Actinobacteria bacterium 21-64-8
AAACGGAAGATGTTGTCGCCGAACAACAAGACGTCCTGGTTCTTCACGTCGCGGAAGTACTCGGCCATGGTCAAAGCGGCCAGGGCGACGCGCAGGCGCACCCCCGGCGGCTCGTCCATCTGACCGTAGACCAGGGCGGTCTTCTCGATGACGCCGGACTCGCGCATTTCGAGCAACAGGTCCGTGCCCTCGCGAGTACGCTCACCCACCCCGGCGAAGACCGACACGCCGTCGTGCTGTTCGGCCACGCGGCGGATCATCTCCATGATGAGCACCGTCTTGCCCACGCCGGCTCCGCCGAACAGTCCAATCTTGCCGCCCTGCACGTAGGGGGCGAGGAGGTCGATGACCTTGATACCGGTCTCGAACATGGTGGCGCGGGGCTCGAGCTGGTCGAAGGCTGGGGCGTTGCGGTGGATCTCCCAGCGGTCCTCGACGGGACCGATGTCGTCGGTGTCGAGGGGCTGGCCAATGACGTTGAACACGTGACCCAGCACCGCGTCGCCGACGGGCACGGTGATGCCCCGGCCGGTCTGACGCACGATGGCGCCGCGCACGAGACCGTCGGTGGGCTTCATGCACACGCAGCGCACGCGTCCCTCACCGATCTGCTGAGCGACCTCGCCGGTCACCGTGACCGTGACGCCGTCGATCACGATGTCCATCTCGACGGCGTGGTTGATCTCGGGCAACGAGTGCGGCGGGAACTCCACGTCCACCACCGGTCCGGCGATCGCGACGACGCGACCCGTTTCCAAGGTGGTCTTTTCAGGAGCGATGGTCATTTGTTTCTCACTTTCCCGAGCGGAGCGCTTCCGCGCCGCCCACGATTTCCATGATTTCGGTGGTGATCGAGTCCTGGCGGGCTCGGTTCATAATGCGCGACAGGGTCTGTCCCAGTTCATCCGCGTTGTCGGTGGCCGCGGCCATCGCGCGTTGCTGGGAGGTGTGGAACGACGCCGCACCCTCGAGGAGGGCCGAGAAGATCTCGCTCTCGAGCGCGCGCGGTGCCAGTTCGCTCAGCAGCTGTTCGACCTCGGGCTCGAACTCGGTGTAGCCCTTGAGTCCCACCGAGGTGTCCACTTCCATGTCGCTGGGCATCACCAGCGGGAGCAACTGCTCGGACTCGACCACTTGACTACCGGCCGAGACGAAGCGCGTCGAGACCAGCAGGACCTGCTGCACCTCGCCCGCCACGAAGGGGGCGGCCAGGGTGCTCGCGACCCGTCGCGCGTCGGCGAAGGTCGGGCGGTCGGCGAAGCCGGTGAAACTCTGTTCGACCTCGAGGCCGCGAAAGCGGAAGAAGGCGGGCGCCTTCTTGCCCACCGTGAAGAGTCGCACGCTGGTGCCCTGGTGCTGGAGCATGTGCACCAGACGGTCGCCCGCGCGCAACGCCGAGGAGTTGTAGGGTCCCGAGAGTCCGCGGTCACCGACGACCACCAGCACGATCGCGGCGTCGACCTTGTCCGGGGTGGCGAGCATCTTGCGCGCGGCCGCCGGGTCGGCCGAGGCCGCTTCGCGGATGATGCGCTGCATCCCCTGTCGATAGGGTCGGTTGGCGGCGATACGCGCCTGGGAACGGGCGATCTGGGACGCAGCGATGAGTTCCATCGCCTTGGTGATCTTTCTCGTGGCCTGCACCGACTTGATCCGTCGGCGCAGAATCCGCTCTTGTCCTCCAGCCATCGCTCCTCCTTTCTCGCTCGTTGGTTCCGGTGTTAGTTCGTGACCGCGAAGCCCGCGACGAACGAGGTGAGGGCCGCGTCCAGGGCCGCGGCGTCGGGCATCGTGCCCGTCGTGCGGATGTGCGCGAGCAAATCGGCGTGCGTGGCGCGGAAGGTCGTGACCAGTTCGGCCTCGAAACGGCGCACGTCGGCCACCGGGATCGTGTCGAGCCAACCCTTGGTACCGGCGTA
>NCBD01000061.1 GCA_002255315.1 Actinobacteria bacterium 21-64-8
CGACCGTTTCGGCCCTGCGCGAGACACCGCCGCCCGCGCCACCGCCCTCGCCGACGATCGGGCAAGTTATGAATTTTGACCAGAGTTCGCGCGACGATCGCTCGTAGGGCGCGCGTCGACTGGTAACGTCGGCGAGCACTTGTTTAGGGCAAGGCGAAGGAGTTCATCATGTCGTCGAACGCGAAATCGACAAAGAAGGCCGCACCGGCGAAGAAGCGTGCGGTAAAGAAGGTGGCCGCCAAGCACACGGCGACGAAAGTCGCACCCGCGAAGAAGGCGCCCGCGAAGAAGGCGGCGCCGAAGGCCCCGGCCAAAAAGTCGACGCCGGCGAAGAAGACGACCCCCGCGAAGGCGGCGAGCAGCGCCAAGAACGCCGCCGCGAAGGCGAAGGAACTCGCCGCCGCCAAGGCCGCCAAAGAACGTGACGCGAAGGCGAAGGAAGTAGCTCGCCGCGCGGCGCAAAAGGCGAAGGAACTCGCCGCCGCCAAGGCCGCCAAAGAACGTGACGCCAAGGCGAAGGCCGCCGCGCGCGAACGCGCCGTTGCGGAGCGTCAACGCGCCGCCGCGGCGGCGAAGGCCAAAAAGGAACGTGAGGCCAAAGCTCGGCTCGCCGCGAAAGAGCGCGAACTCCTACGCAAGGCGCGCGAGAAGGCCGCCGCCGAAGCGAAAAAGCAACGCGAGATTGACGTCAAGCGCAAGGCGGTCGAGGCGGAGAAGCAGCGCAAACTGCGCGAGATTGAGCGTCGAGAGGCGGAAGAACGTAAGCGTCAAGAACGTCGCGACGCTGAAGAGCGCAAGCGTCTCGAAGCGCTCGAGCGGAAGATGCATTCGAAGCCCTACGCCGACGATCCCGAGTTCTTAGAGGAGTTGCGTGGACTGTTGCTCGAAGCCCGTGAGGCCACGCGTGCGCAGATTGCGGTGAGTGAGTCTGAAGCCAATGAGATGTTGGTTGATCGCGAGCGACTCGAGTACGACGACGAAGACGGATCGAGCGTCGCGTCGGACATTCAGCGCGACCAATTAAAGGAGTTCGCGACCGCGCTGCGCCTGAAGGTCGACGAGATCGACGTCGCGCTGTCGCGCGTCGATGACGGAAGTTACGGTCGCTGTGATGAGTGCTTTGAGCCAATTTCGAAGGCTCGTCTCCAGGCGCAGGTGCCGGTCTTTACGTGCGTGTCGTGCCGCGCCAGCGTTTAGCTCGCTCGCGCACGCTCCTCATTCTTGGCGTCGCCGCCGTCGTGGTACTAGGTGATCTCTCCAGTAAGGCCTGGGCGCGTCACGCGTTGTCCGCGCACGCCCGACACGTGTGGGGTCCGTGGTGGTGGCGCCTGCAGTACAACCGCGGGGTGTCATTCTCCTTGAATCCTTCGGGGCCGCGGTGGACGTCGCTCGTGACCCTCGTCGTGCTCGCGTTGCTGGTTCCCTTCGCGCGCCGCGCGGCGAGCACCTGGTCGAGCGTCGGCTTTGGCCTCGTCTTTGGCGGGGGAGTGGGCAATCTCATTGATCGCGTGACGGCGACACCGCCGCGCGTCACCGATTTTGTGGCGGTGGGTTCATTTCCAGTCTTTAATCTCGCTGACGCCGCGATTACCGTAGGTGTCGTGAGCATCATCATCGCCGCGTGGCGTGCGCAGTCAATCGTGCACCCGTGAGCGAGTCGGCCTTTGACGCCTTTGACGGCGACGTACTGTCCCTGGATGTGCCGGCGGCCCTTGAGTCAATGCGCGTGGATCGAGCACTGTCGATGTTGACTGGTTTGTCGCGTTCTGAGGTCAACGTCGTGATTGACCGTGGCCTCGTGCGCGTCGACGGGCGGGTCGTGACGAAGGCGTCTATGACGCTGATGGAGGGTCAGCGCCTCGAAGCGCGCTTGCCCCAGCCCGACGACGGTGAGGTAGCTCCCGATCCCACGGTGCGTGTTGACGTGGTACACGACGGCGGCGACTACGTCGTTGTGAACAAGGCACCGGGACAGGTCGTGCACCCCGGCGCCGGCCAGCGCGACCACACGCTCGTCGCGGGACTTGTGGCACGCTACCCCCGTATGGGCGAACTGAGTCGTGAGGGCCTGTGCGAACCCCAGCGTCCCGGTATCGTGCACCGACTCGACAAAGGAACTTCGGGTCTCTTAGTGGTGGCGACGACGCCCGAAGGCTTCATTAATCTCACGTCACAGCTGCGCGAACGCACCATGGAGCGTACGTATCTCGGACTAGTCGAGGGTCACGTCGACGAGGAGCGCGGCGTGGTTGACGCGCCCATTGGTCGTTCGTCGCGCACGCCCACGATGATGACGGTACGGAGCGACGGACGCCCCGCGCGCACGAGTTACCGCGTCCTAGGACGACTCGACAAGCCCCAACGAGTGACGTTGCTCGAACTCAAACTCGACACCGGTCGCACGCACCAGATTCGCGTGCACGTCGCAACGATTGGACACCCCGTCGTAAACGACTTGCGCTACGGGCATCGGCGCGATCGGCGCCTCGCGGACGAGCGTTTCTTTCTCCACTCGTCCACGTTGGCCTTTGATGATCCGCGCTCGGGCCAGCGAGTCACGACGCACGCCGACCTACCCGAAGATTTGGTGCCGCTGGTCGAGGGGCTGGCGTTTCGCTAAACGTTTTCGTGGGCCGCGACGATGACTTCGTCGTTACGAAGAATGGCGAGTGCCTCTTCTTCGGCGCGGCGCACTCGGCGAACTCCGATATCCATCTTGGTCGCGGTCGCTTGCAACGACAGCGGCGTGGCACCGTTGAGGCCGAATCGGTGCGAGAGCACTTCACGCTGGAGTTCACTTAACTGCTCGAGAGCGCCGTGGAGCTGGTTGTCCATCATGGATTGCTCAATTTCGCCGACCCAGTCGCGCGTACTCGGCGCGACGAGGTCGCCCAAGGTGGTCGCCGAATCAGAAGATGCGGGTTGGTCGAGACTGGCCGTCACGCCCGGGAGACTCTGGAGGTTTTCGCGCTCAGCCTTCGTCATACCCGTCGCCTCGGTCAGCTCATCGTCCGTGGGCTTGCGACCGAAGATCGAGGTCAATTCGGCCGACGTGGCCTCGAGACGCTGGAGCTGTTCGCCGACCTCGAGGGGAATGCGAATGGTGCGACCGTGCTGTTGGACGGCGCGCTGGAGGGCTTGGCGAATCCACCACGTGGCATAGGTCGAGAACTTAAAGCCACGCTCCCAGTCGAACTTTTCAACGGCACGAAGGAGACCGAAGGTACCTTCTTGGACCAAATCGACCATTTCCACGCCACGGTCCTGGTAACGGCGAGCCCAGTGCAGCACCAGGCGAAGGTTCGCGGCGACCATCTGCTTTTTCGCCGCTTCGTCGCCGGCGGTGACGCGCTTGGCCAATTCGACCTGCTCGTCGTAGTTGGGCATGGGGTAGCGATCGAGATCGCGCATCAAAAGGCCCAGCATGTCGTTGGTATTTACGGCTGAACGACGAGGATTGGTAATCATTGGCATCTCCTTAGCGTTGGGGGGCTACGTAGTCGATGCGCCGTGGGCCGGGTATTTCTCCTATGGACGCCTTACTAATTTACCACGAGACAAAACTCATATCAAGCCATTGCTCATGCGCTGTGCGTACGCACTACCGGTTTAACACCTTTAGCCTGGGCCACCATGTCGGCCAGAGTGAAACTTGACAGATGCTCGCGCATGTGCTCTCCGACGTCGGCCCAGACTCCCAGTAGAACGCACTGACCCTCGTGGTTGCAGGCTCCATCCTGGTGAGGTTGGCCAAAATCACCGGCCGAAATCGGTCCGTCGACAGCGGCGACGATTTCGGCGAGGGTGATCGATTCGGTGGGCCGCGCGAGCACGTACCCGCCGCCGACCCCCCGTTTTGAGCGCACCAGGCCAACGCCCTTTAGCGTCAGGAGAATTTGCTCGAGGTAGGGCTGGGGTAGGCCAGTTCGTTCGGCGAGATCTCGCACGGACGTAGGGACATGGAAGTTGTCGCGCAGCGCGAGGCTCAACAGCGCCCGACAGGCATAGTCACCTCGGGTAGAGACCCTCACGGCCCCACACTACTGGCGCACCGTGAACGCGATATTTCCCGGTCTAAGCGCACCGTCGCCGCGCTCTCTGGCACACTGCAGAGGTGGCAGAAATCAATATCGAACCCGAACCGCTCGACCCCGATCAAGTACTGGGACCCGGTCAAAGTGAGCCGGCCGGTGAAGAGTCCAGCGACTACATCAGCCAACCCGCCAAGGTGATGCGCATTGGCTCGATGGTAAAATCGCTCCTGGACGAGGCGAGGAGTGCTCCGCTCGACGAAGCGGGCCGCGCGAGACTGCGCGAGATTTACGAGACTTCGGTGAGCGAACTTTCGGGCGCCTTGTCGCCCGACCTCGGCGAGGAACTCTCGCGTATGGCGTTGCCCTTTAGCGGCGACGTCCCCTCGGAGTCAGAACTGCGGATCGCTCAGGCACAACTCGTGGGTTGGCTCGAGGGACTTTTTCACGGGATTCAGGCGTCGCTGTTCGCCCAACAGGCGGCCGCCGCGGCGCAACTCGAAAAGATGCGCGACCGCTCGCTGCGCCCGGGACCGAACGAGCCTCGTGCGGGGACCTATCTCTAGGGTCGAGGAACTCGCAGCCGTGGCGCGTGGTCGATACGGGAGTAGTCTTCAAATCCCAACCTTGTAATTCGAGACGGTGAAAGTGGGTGTGGTCGGTGGCTGAGGAGTTTGTCCATCTGCATAACCACACGGAGTATTCGATGCTCGACGGTGCCGCGCGCGTTGAGGACATGGTGCTCGCCGCGAAGGCCGATGGTCAGCGCGCCATCGGAGTGACCGATCACGGCAATCTCTACGGGGCGGTCGAGTTCTACGAAACCTGTCGCAAACATGACGTCACGCCCATCATTGGCCTCGAGGCGTACATGGCGGCCAACTCTCGCTTTGATCGACCGCCTCGCCGCGGCAAGATTGACGACACCGGAGGCGACACCGAAGGTGGTCAAAAGCTCTACCACCACTTGACCCTGCTCGCCGAGACGAATGAGGGCTATCGGCACCTGCGCGAACTCTCGTCGCTCGCGTTCTTAGAGGGTTACTACTACAAACCTCGACTCGATTGGGATCTGCTCGAGCGTTACCACGGTGGACTTATCGCGACCTCTGGGTGTTTAGGTGGGGTGGTGTTGCAGGCGCTGCTACAAGACGACCAAAAAAAGGCGCTCGAACTCGGGGGGCGACTACAGAGCATCTTTGGCAAAGAGAACTTTTTTATTGAACTCCAAGACCACGGTCTCGCCGCCCAACGGCGCACGAATCCAATGCTGCGGGAGTTAGCCACGCAACTCGACGCGCCACTGCTGGCCACGAATGATCTTCACTACGTGCGTCACGAGGATTACGAGATGCACGACGCGCTGTTGTGCATTGGTACGGGTTCGCGAGTCGCCGACACCGAGCGATTTCGCTTCGAGAGTGACCAGCACTACCTCAAGTCCGCCGCTGAGATGCGCCGGCTCTTTCACGAAGTTCCCGACGCTTGTGATAACACCATCACCATCGCCGAGCGCGCGAACGTCACCATTGAGTTCGACAACGACGCGTTGCCCGAGTTCCCGCTTCCCGCGGCGCTGTCGACGCTTTCGCACAAAGACGGCGCTAACCGCTACCTGCGCGACTTGAGTTATCAAGGCGCCGTCGAGCGTTACGGCGCACTGCGCGACGACGTGCGCGAACGACTCGACTACGAACTTGAAGTCATCGCCAACATGGGCTTTAGCGACTACTTCTTGGTCGTATGGGACTTAATTCGCCACGCTCGCGAAACTGGAATTCGCGTCGGTCCGGGGCGCGGATCAGCGGCGGGATGTTGCGTGGCCTACTGCTTGCGTATCGTCGAACTTGATCCGATTCGCTACGGGCTCATCTTTGAGCGGTTCTTGAACCCGGGTCGCAAGCAGATGCCCGACATCGACATGGACTTTGACGAGCGTCACCGCGGCGACATGATTCGTTACGCCAGTGACCGTTACGGCTCGGACCATGTCGCTCAGATCGTGACCTTTTCGACGATTAAGGCTCGTGCCGCGGTCCGCGACGCGGCCAGAGTC
>NCBD01000062.1 GCA_002255315.1 Actinobacteria bacterium 21-64-8
CGCGACGTGCGTGAGATGAAACGCGCGAACTTCGGCGAGTGTTTCGCGAAGTCGTCCGCCGCCATCGTGCTCTCCGGCTTTGGACTGACGCCGCGCGCGAATGCGGTGGCGCTCAACTGGAACCCCTCGACGCTCCTGCACGGCTTTACTCGCGGTGGCGTCGTTGACCTCGCGGTGCCGGGGGTCGCGTCACACCTCCAGCTCGTCACGGCAATCGTCGCCAGTGGACACTACGAAGTGACTTTGAGCGCGATTACCAACGAGTGGCCGTCCACCAAGGGTTTTTTTAACTCCCTCGTCAGTACGTTGCTGTCGCGCATAACCTCGACGAGCGCACAGGCGGCCTAGGCGACCATCCGCCGACGAGCGTGGTGGCGCGCCTTGCCAATGGAGATGAACAGTCCCACGCACACCACGAGATACACGAGCCACACGACACCCTGTAACACGGTGGGGCGATCGGCGTAACCCACGAGCGAGTGCAGTACGTCGCCGAGATTTGATCCTTCGGTGATAGTGCCGCTGGTATTCCACAGCACGTGGGTCCCAAAGGGCAACCAGCCCAATTGCTGAAGATTCTCGACGGCGTCGGCGAGCAGTCCGGCGGCAAAGATCATCAACACCACGCCCAGCACGCGAAAGAAGATCTGGTAATTCAACTTCGCGCCGAGACGGTAGATCGCCACGGCGATGGCCATGGCGACGGCGAGTCCGAGCACCGCGCCGAGGAGCACGAGATTGCCGTGGGGCGTGGGGCCCTGGTGCGAGTTTGCGAAAAGGATCGCCAGCGTAAAGATCATGGTTTCGAGCCCTTCGCGCCCGACGGCTTGAAAAGCCAAGAGTCCAACGCCGAGACGCGAACCCTTGGACACCGCGGCGTCACTTCGTTCGCGTAGTTCACTCGACATGGTGCGCGCGTGCTTACTCATCCAAAACGTCATCGCCGTTAAAAATCCCGCCGCGAGGAGGTAGGTGCTGGTTTCGAAGTAGGCCTGTACGTTTGAGCCGTTGTAGTGATCAATCAAAAAATACGTGGCAACCCCACCGCCCAAAATGAGCACGAAGGCCGACGCGATGCCCCAGAACACGTCGCGAAAGCGCTGACGTTGGCCGATTTTGTCGAGGTAGGACAGAAGAATCGCCACGATCATTGACGCTTCGATACCTTCGCGCAAAAAGATGACGAACGTGGCAATCATCGAGCGCACCGTCGATACGAACTCATAAACACGTATTCGAGGCTAACGGCGCTCGTGGACGTCGACGTCACGCGCCGAGGCGCGCCCCGTCCTTCGCGCGCTCACCCAGCAAGAGATCAAAGACCTGGTCCGGCAGGACCTTCGTAAGTCGCACGAGTGCGCGATAACCGACCTCGGCGGGGCCGCGCGCGTCGTTGCGCATCAAATTGGCCATGATCGCGAGGAGCTCATTCATCAGTGGCGCCACTCGTAGCCCGGCGCCGACGCAGATCGAAAGAATCTGTGGTTGGGAGATCAATCGAACGAAAGCCCGCGCGACGCGGTAGTAGTCGCGGTAGGCGAGATCGAGCCGCTCGTCGTAGAGCGAGAGTGCGGCCGCGTTCTTGCTCACCAAGGCTTCCGCCAAAACACCTGCGGCGAGTCGTCCCGTCTCGTAGCCGTAGGCAATGCCCTCGCCGTTGAAGGGATTGACGGTGCCCGCGGCGTCACCGATGACCATCGTGTTGGCGCCCACTCGCGGTCCGATGGCGAGTCCCATCGGTAGTCGCCCACCCGTCGGTGCGCCGCAACTGGTCGCCTCGCTTAGACCCCAGGCCTCACCCACCTGGGTGACGAAATACTCCTGGAGTTTGGTCGTGTTAACGCCCTTCCACGCCCCACCCGTTGACAACAGGCCCACGCCCACGTTCACGCGTCCGTCGCCCAAGGGAAAAATCCATCCGTACCCCGGCACGACCTCGCCGTTGGTGTCGCGGATGTCGAGGTGTGAGTCAATCCACGCCTCGTCGTGTCGCTCGCTCGTGTAGTAGCCCCGTAGCGCCATGCCCATCGGCCAACTGCGATTTCGCGCGGTGCCGAGTTCACGACCCATGCGCGAGTTCTGACCATCGGCGGCCACGACGTAGCGTCCCTTGATGTCTTTTAAGGTGCCGGTTTCGGTGTCACGCACGACGACGCCCGTCGCGCCTCGAAGGCGCTCGGGGCTGGGGTCGCCGGCGTCGAGCAGGCCAATGACTTCGGCGTCGGTGACGACCGTGGCACCAAAGTGCGCGGCGCGCTCGGCGACGAGGCCGTCGAGGTTGAAGCGGGTAATCGTGTAGCCGTAGTTCGGAAAGACGGGGTGTTCGGGCCACTGCATTTCGAGCGTGGCGCCAAAGCCGAAAGCTCGAAGTCCCTGGTAGCGATGGCCATGGGCAAGCAGTTGGTCCTCGAGGCCCATGGCTTGGAGTTGGTACACCGAACGTGGCGTGAGGCCGTCGCCACAGGTCTTCTCGCGCGGGAAGTGCTTCTTATCGAGCAGTAACACGGACCACCCCGCGTGGGCGAGCCAGTACGCACAGCTCGAGCCGCTCGGACCCGCGCCCACCACGATTACGTCGTAGTGAGGCATCGTGACAGGCAGTTCGTCGAGGCGTGGCATCGCACCAGACTACGTGGCTCCTCACGTGACCTCACAGGGCCCCTCAGTGGTTCTGGTAGAACTGATGAACGTGGACCAGTACTTACCGATACTGGGGCTCCTCATAGTTGGGGTGCTCTTTGCGTCGGGCTCCTTCGTAGCGTCGGCGTTGTTGGCGCCGCACAAGCGCCCCTCGGACGCCAAGCTCGCGCCCTACGAGTGCGGCATCGTCCCCGAAATCGATCAACCCCAACGCTTTCCGGTGCGCTTCTACCTGGTGGCGATGATCTTCGTGATCTTTGACATTGAGGTCGTTTTTATGTACCCCTTCGCCGTCGTCTTTAAGCAACTCGGACTCTTTGGCCTCGTTGAGGTGCTTGTCTTTTCCGCGACGGTCTTTGCCGCACTGGTATTTCTCGTAAGTGAGGGCGCGCTGTCGTGGGGTCCGGTGAAACACCTCGTGACGGGAATGCCTTCGCGCTCAAGCTCGTCGACGATCGTGCGTATTGGCGCCGACTCCAATAAGGCGGCCTAGCGATGGCACTCGAAGATCTCCAGCACAATTTTCTGACCGGTCAAGTGGAAGACCTGGTGCGCTGGGCGCGACGGGCTTCCGTGTGGCCCGCCACCTTTGGACTGGCCTGTTGCGCCATTGAGATGATGGCCGCGGGAGCGGCCGACTACGACTTAGCCCGTTTCGGTATGGAGGTCTTTCGCAACTCGCCACGCCAGGCCGACCTCATGATCGTGGCGGGGCGTGTGAGTCAAAAGATGGCGCCCGTCCTGCGTCAGGTCTACGACCAAATGATGGAACCTAAGTGGGTGATCTCGATGGGCGTGTGCGCGTCGAGTGGGGGAATGTTCAATAACTACGCGATCGTCCAGGGTGTCGATCAAATTGTCCCGGTCGACGTGTACGCCCCGGGCTGTCCCCCGAGTCCCGAAACGTTGATGCACGCGATTTTGACTCTGCACGA
Organism: Actinobacteria bacterium 21-64-8; assembly: GCA_002255315.1. GTDB lineage: Bacteria > Actinomycetota > Acidimicrobiia > Acidimicrobiales > RAAP-2 > RAAP-2. Next base: position 3,576 of record NCBD01000062.1, read on the forward strand.
ACAGATTCGTACCGGCGAAATTCTCCGGCGCCGCGAAGAACACCGCCCCACTCACATCCAGCCCGACTCGTGGACGCCGGAGGTCCCCGTCGCAGTAAGGGTGGGAACGCCGAAGTGATTCCCCTTCCTCCGTCGGCCCCCCCAGGCGTACTGACCAGCGACGCGCTGGCCAGTGACGCGGGATTCTTCCCCACGCCCGATCAGTACCTCGCGCTCGTGAGGGCCCTGAAAGATGACGGCTTTGAACTCTGTGCCGATCTCTGTGGGGTCGACTACCTCGAACACTTCGACCGCGCGTTGCCCGAAGGGGTGACGCCTACGCGCTTTGAGGTCGTCGTCAATCTGCTCAGTCTCTCCAAGCGCGTGCGCGTGCGCGTACGCGTCCAAGCTGGCACTAAAGAACCGCGCGTTGACTCGTTGTTTGATCTCTATCCGGGCAGCGAAGCTATGGAGCGCGAAGCCTTCGATCTGTTCGGCATTCTCTTCGACGGCCACCCCGACTTAACGCGGATTTTGATGCCCGAAGAGTGGGAGGGTCACCCCCTGCGAAAGGACTACGCCGTCGGACGCGTCCCGGTGCAGTTTAAAGAAGCGCCGGGTCCACGATGAGCGATCTTCACGTACGAAGCGCCGCGCGACCGGAACTGTTGACCGTCGAAACCTCCGAGGGCGCCCAGGGCCTTCAACGTCGTGACCTCACGACGAAGTCCGAGCTTGGTCGTGAACTCGGCGCCGTGTTGCGCGCGAACGGTCTCACGCTCGATCCCAACGACGTCGATGTCGAGCGAAGCGACGACGAAACCATGATCATCAACATGGGCCCGGCACATCCCTCGACCCACGGGGTACTGCGCTTGATGCTCGAACTCGACGGCGAGTTCGTTCTGCGTGCCAAGCCCGTGATTGGTTATCTCCACACCGGCATGGAAAAGACCGGAGAAGTGCTGAGTTACGTGCAAGGCGGCACCAACGTGACGCGCATGGACTATCTCAGTCCCGTTGCCAACGAACTGTCCTACTCGATGGCCGTCGAAAAACTGCTCGCGGTTGAGGTACCCGAACGCGCCATTTGGATTCGCATGTTGATGGCCGAGTTGAATCGCATCTCGTCGCACCTGGTGTGGATGGCGACCAACGGGATGGACTTGGGCGCGACGTCGATGATGATCTACGGCTTTCGCGAGCGCGAGTTGATCTTGGCCTTCTTCGAAAAGACCGCGGGCCTTCGACTGAACCTCAACTACGTGCGCCCCGGCGGCGTCGCGGCCGACCTGCCCGACGGATGGGAAGACGACGTGGTGGTGATTTGCGACACGATCTACGAGCGCAGCTTCGAATACGACGAGCTGCTTACTGGTCAGCCCATTTTCCGCCAGCGCATGGAAGGTGTCGCGCCACTGAGCGCCGAGGAGGCACTGGCCCTCGGCGTGACGGGACCGTTGCTTCGTTCCACCGGCGTGCCGTGGGACCTGCGTCGCACCATGCCCTACCTCCGCTACGACGAGGTCGACTTTGACGTCATCGTGGGCACGTACGGGGACAATTTCGATCGCTACGCCATTCGCCTGAACGAGATTCGCGAGTCAGTGCGCATCGTGCGCCAGTGCGTGGAGAAGATGCCCCGCGGCGACTACCGCAGCCAAGACCCCAAGGTCACCCCACCGCCGCGCGCGCGGATTGGTGAGTCAATGGAAGCACTTATTCACCACTTCAAACTCTTCACCGAAGGCTTCGCGGTGCCCGCGGGCGAGGTCTATTCCGCGATCGAGTCACCCCGTGGCGAGTTGGGTTGCTACCTCGTCAGCGACGGTGGCGCAAAGCCCTATCGACTCCACGTGCGCGCTCCGAGCTTCGTGAACTTGCAAGCAGTGCCGCTGTTGATGCGCGGCGGCTCAGTCTCGGACGCGATTACCGTGATTTCGACGGTCGACCCCATTATGGGTGAGGTTGACCGGTGAGCCACTTTCGCGTCGACTTACGCCAACGAGCCGAAGAGCTCATCGCGCTCTATCCGCGCAAGCGCTCGGCGATGCTGCCCCTCTTGCACCTCGCCCAAGAACAAGACGGCTACTTAACGAACGAGGGCATCGCCGAAGTGGCCGAACTGACGGGCACCACGCCCGCTGACGTTCGCGGTACCGCCGCCTTCTACGACATGTTCCACCTCGAGCCCGTTGGTAAGTACGTCGTCGGTATCTGTACCAACGTCGCGTGCCTGTTGGCGGGTGGCGACGCGCTCCTCGAACACGCCAGCGAGACGCTCGGGTGCTCAGTTGGAGCGACCTCAGAGGACCATCTTTTTACTCTCGAAGAGACCGAGTGTCTCGCCGACTGCGATCGCGCGCCGTGCGTGCAGGTCAATCACCGCTACGTACGCACGACGACTCCTGAGGCCTTCGACGCGATGGTGAACGAACTGCGCGCGGGACGCCTCGACGGCGACGTACCCCCGCACGGGACGCTCATCCGAGTGCGACGAAACGGGGGACTGCGCGTCTCGCGAGACGA
>NCBD01000193.1 GCA_002255315.1 Actinobacteria bacterium 21-64-8
TGGTACGAACACCCTTGAACCGGTAAAGGGCCAGGTCACGGCTTTGATTGATGGTGACGCGCTCCATATGGTGCCGTCTCGCGCGGTCCTGCGTTCGGGGGACGGTGACCGGTGATACTTCACCGGCGGGACAAGTCAGCGCTTCTCCCGGGCCTCTCCCCGGCCCGACAGGTCCGCCCTGGGCACGACGCTGAGCGGTCTCTGGGATGTAATGCCCATGCCCCGGTAGGGATGTAGGCGCGCAGGACGAGGTGCCGGTCGAGTAAAGCTTCAAGTTGCCGCTGGGTGAGGGAGAGCTACGCCGCCGTTTGGGTGAGATCGACGTGGAACCCGAGCGCCTCGATCCGTCGTGCGAGTCGCTTCGCCTCGACGGCCGGATCGTGACGACGCTCGAAGTAGTCAGCGCCGAGATCTTCGTAGTAGGCACCGGTGGTGAGCAGGTGCCAGATGGTGAACAGCATGGAGTTGGCAACCGCCACGGCGGCCTTGTTCGGTCCGCGTCTCTTGGCGATGCGGGCGTACTGGGCGTGGTAGTAGGTGCCCTTGGTGCGAGCAGCCGCCCGGGCCGCTTCGATGAGAGCACGACGGAGCCACGGTGCCCCGTGACGAGTGCCCGCTGGTCGTCGCTTGCCGGCCGACTCATGGCTGGCCGGTGCGACGCCTGCCCAGGCACAGAGCTGGCCCGGCGTGGGAAAGCGACGCATGTCGGCTCCGGTTTCCGCCACGATCACTTGGGCGGTCGTCACCGAGATCCCCGGCATCGAGGTCACGAGCGCGACCGCGCCCTCAAAAGGGACGAGGCGGGTGGTGATCTCATCGGTGAGTGCCCCGATCGAGCGGTCCAGGAAGTCGATGTGGTCGATGATCTGGCGGGCGACGATGGCATGGTGGGACCCAAAGTGTCCAGAGAACGCCTCTTCGAGCTGGGGGATCTTGGCCCGTAGGCGCGACTTGGCCATCTCGGCCAGCACTTTCGGGTCCCGCTCACCGGCGATCATCGCTTCGATCATCTCCCGCGACGACAAGCTCCAGACCGAAGATGCGACTGAGGTGAGCTTGATCCCGGCGTCTTGGAGCACTTTCTCCAGGCGCTGGATCTCCCGGGCGCGCGCATCGACCTGGGTCTTGCGGTAGCGGGTGAGCTCACGGAGCTCTCGGATCTCCGGCGGCGGGACGAACGAAGGGCGCACCATCCCGTGCGCAGCAACATCAGCCAGCCACTCGGCATCGGAGAGGTCGCTCTTGCGTCCGGGCACGTTCTTCACGTGGCTCGCGTTGCAGAGCCAGAGCTCTTCGAAGAGACCTTCGAGTGCATAGTACGGGGCCTTCCAGTACACCCCGGTGGCTTCCATGGCCACAGTGTCCACCGCGGCGTCAGAAAGGAACGTCGCCAGCTCGCCGAGGCCCTTGCTCGTCGTCGAGAAGCTCTGTTTGGTCACGTGTACCGAACCGTCGGGGTTGACGACCCGAGCACACGCCACCACCGTGTCTCGATGCACGTCGAGCCCACCAACCCGGTCTCGAATCCGTTTCATCACCATCACCTCCATCGGTTCCGTGTCTCTGGAGGCTGACCGGGGGAGAACCTGGCGAAGCGAAGTCTGGGACTCGTGCTCATAGCGACAGTTGAAGGTCCTCCACGGTCTCCGCACCAAACTCAACACGCGCACACGGCGGCAAGACAAAATCGGTGACCACACCTGTCAGCCACCGCCAGCATTTCATCCGTCGTTGGTGACCGCCAGGTCATGGGAACTCAACCCAGTGGTCAGCGTGGCCTTCGCGCTGCGGCGCGAGTTCCCCTGGCGCCGGGTGCCGCTGTACGTCGTAGCGCAGCTGGTCGGCGCCTCCCTGGCCTGCCTGCTGCTGTGGGCCATGTTCGGCAAGGTCGGCCA
>NCBD01000063.1 GCA_002255315.1 Actinobacteria bacterium 21-64-8
CTCCCTGACGCAGACAATCAAGACGTGGTTCGGTGCCGCCTCGGGTGGTAGTACGAGGCCCCGATCATCGCCGTGGGCCATGATGAGTCCACCCACGAGGCGAGTGGACGCCCCCCACGAGGTGGTGTGACAGAGTTCGGCCTGGCCCGCCTCGTTCTGAAAGAAAATCTCGAAGGCTCGCGCGAAGTTCTGACCCAACTCGTGACTGGTCGCCATCTGGAGCGCTTTGCCATCTTTCATCATCGCCTCGGCGGTGGTCGTATTGATCGCACCGGCGAAACGTTCGCTCGGGGGCTTGATGCCGAGCAAGCAGGGCATCGCGAGGACGTTTTCTAAAAAGTCGTTATAGACCTCATGGTGGATGCGCAGTGCGTACGCGGCCGCGTCCTCGTAACTCGCGTGCGCGGTGTGTCCCTCCTGCCAGAGAAACTCCGACGAGCGCAAGAACAACCGGGGGCGCAACTCCCAGCGCACGACGTTGGCCCATTGATTCAATAACAAGGGCAAGTCGCGATAACTCTGAATCCATTTCGCCATAAACTCACCAATGACGGTCTCTGATGTGGGGCGCACCACGATAGGTTCGGCGAGGTCCTCACCCCCGGCGTGGGTAACGACGGCGAGTTCGGGGCTAAAGCCCTCGACGTGTTCGGCCTCGCGCGCGAAGTAGCTCTCGGGGATAAAAAGGGGGAAGTAGGCGTTCTTTGCGCCCGTTGCCTTGATGCGCGCGTCGAGGGCCGACTGCATGCGCTCCCAAATCGCGTAGCCGTAGGGACGAATAACCATCGTGCCGCGCACGGGACCGTTGTCGGCCATTTCGGCCTTGGCGACGACGTCTTGGTACCAACGTGGAAAATCCTGGACCTGGGGGGTTAACACGTTTTCGCCGGCCACGGTCCTCCTTTAAGGAATGACCCAGCCTACTTTGGCTACTGCTCGCTGCGGCGACGAATGCGCTCGATGCGTTCGTTCGAGCGATTCGCGTCGAGACCTCGGTCGTCGAGCAGGAGTGCCCGATCGGCGGCGGCCTCGTCTTCGGCGTGCACGTCGCGTGCGGCGAGGCGCGCTTCAACGCCCTCGGCGGCGATTTTTTTCGCCTCGTCGACGAGGGCCTCCACCATTTCGTCTTCGGGCACGACGCGAATGATCTTGCCGCGAATGAACAGGTGTCCACGGTGGCGACCGGCCGCGATGCCCAAATCGGCGTGGCGCGCTTCCCCGGGGCCGTTCACGACGCAGCCCATCACCGCCACCTGGAGGGGAATCTGCAGCGCCGACAGTGCGTCTTGGGCTTCGTTGGCGACCTTAATGACGTCAACTTCGGCTCGGCCGCAGCTCGGACAGGCAATCAGGTCAAGTCCCTTTCGTTCGCGCAACCCGAGCGCTTCGAGGAGTTGGCGACCGGCGCGCGCCTCTTCGACGGGGTCGGCCGTGAGTGAGTAGCGAAGCGTGTCGCCGATGCCTTCGGCGAGCAGCGTGGCGATGCCCGCAGTGGCCTTGAGGAGTCCACCCGGTAAGGGACCCGCTTCAGTCACGCCCAAGTGCAGTGGATGATCAAAGGTCTCCGAGGCCAAACGGTAGGCCGCAATCATGGTCGCGACCGAGGAGGCCTTCACCGAGATCTTGACGTCGGAGAAACCGACTTCGTCGAAGTAGGCCAGCTCTTGTCGGGCCGACTCGACGAGTGCCTCGGGCGTCGCGCCGCCAAATCGTTCGTAGAGTTCGGGGTGCAGCGAGCCGGCGTTCACGCCAATACGAATTGGCACGCCGCGATCGCCGGCCTCGCGCGCGACGAGTTTGATCTCTTCGGGTTTACGCAGGTTGCCCGGATTTAGGCGAAGGCCCTGGACCCCCGCTTCGAGCGCGGCGAGCGCCATCTCGACGTGGAAGTGAATATCGGCGACGATCGGCACCGGCGAGCGCGGCACGATTTGGGCCAGGCCCTCGGCCGCTTCTTGGTCGTTACACGTGCAGCGCACGATGTCCGCGCCGTTGGCCGCCAAGGCGTAGATCTGTTCGAGGGTGCCTTCGACGTTGGCGGTCTTGGTCGTAGTCATCGACTGGACCGAAATGGGCGCGCCGCCGCCCACCTTGATAGCCCCGAGGGAGATCTGGCGCGTGACTCGGCGCGGGCTTAACGAACTAGCGGTAACGTCCACGTCTCTAGTCTGCCGTGCGCGGCGCCCCACGCGTCGCGCGGGCGTAAAAAGTACGTCGCCTAAAAGGGATTGGCGATGGGATGGGCGATGTCGAGGTAGAGCGTCATGGCAAAGAGCACCAGCAGCACGCTCATGAAGGCGTAAATCACAGGCGTCAAACGCGCGACGTCGGCGTGGTAGCGCCGTCCCCGCCGACTCCGCAGGCGCTCGTAGGTCGACACCAGCACGTAGCCGCCGTCGAGGGGCAGCATCGGCACCATGTTCAAGACGCCCACGAAGATATTGACCGCGATGAGAATCTGCAATAACGTCCCCGCGCCGGACTGCGTACTCTGCACGGCGAGGCGAACGACGCCCACGATGGAGGTCGGGCGCGTCAACTGGTTCTGGCGATTATTGGCCGCCGCGGGTGAGGTGACTTGGTGAAAGAGGTTCGCGAACTCGTGGGGGGAAAAGACGTGACCAATGGAGCTAACCGCTTGGGTCACCAACGAGCCCACTTCACGAAAGGATCCCGGAATAGCGCCGAGCAACGACGAACGCGTGACGAGGGCGCCAACCTCAATGCCTAAGTAGCCGTCGGGGTGAGTACCCGTGGCGAGCGCCACCCCGCCGGACTTGATTCTGCGTCCGTCGACCGGGGTCGCGTGGAGGGTGAGTTCGTGGCCGTGCCGGTTAACCAGCAAAGTGAGCGCGTCGCCGGCGCGGTGGTGAACCAGGTTGACCAGCTGGCTTGACGAAGTGATGCGCACCCCGTTGACCGCCACGATCTGGTCGTCCAGGTGCAGCCCGGCGCGCTGCGCGGCGGTCTGGTGGTAGCCGTCCCAGTGGGCGAAGGCCAACACCCCCACGTGCGAGTTCGACGGCGCACCAATGAAGGTGAGTGACGTCCAGGCGAGCGCGAGCGCCATCACGCCGTGCATGAGCGAGCCGGCCGAGGCGAAGAGGACCTTTCGTGGATAACTCGCCGCGCGATAGGTTCGCGCTTCGTTTTCGGGGGCAACCTCACTATCCCAGGTCATGCCGGGCACTTTGACGTAGCCGCCGAGGGGAAACGCGCGCACGCCGTAGCGCGTTTCGCCTCGCGTCGTCGACCAGAGCACCGGTCCAAAACCAACGAAGTAGTCCGTGACCTCCATGCCCGCGCGTTTTGCGGTGATGAAGTGGCCAAATTCGTGGCCCATGATCATGAGCACGATCGCGAACAACACCACGGGCAGCGCCCAGCCGCCCCACCACACGAGCAGGGCCACCACCGCCACGAGCACGGCGAGGGCGCTGATGGGAGACTGCGAGGACTCGCGCGTTGCACTCACTAGTGGGGCAGGTTACCGGTGGCGAGGCGTCGGGCCGTCGCGTCGTTTTCGTAGAGAGCGCCGAGCGTCGCTAACTCGTCGGACTCGTAGTGCTCCATGACCGTCGCCACGAGGGGCACGAGGTCGCACCACTGAATGCGACGAGCGAGAAACGCGTCCACGGCCACTTCGTTGGCGGCACTCAACCACGCCGGTGCGGCCCCGCCCAGACGCGCCGCTTCGTAGGCGAGGTCGAGGGCCCTAAACGAAGAGCGATCGGGCGCTTCGAACGTCAGCTCAACGCCCGAAGAAAAGTCGAGAGCGCCCCAACGATGATCGAGCCGTTCGGGGAGACCGAGGCTGTAGGCAATGGGCAGGCGCATGTCGGGGTTCGAGAGTTGCGCGAGAATTGATCCGTCAACGAATTCGACCATTGAGTGCACGACCGACTGGGGATGAACCACCACGTCGATTCGCGCGACTTCGACGCCAAAGAGCGCACTCGCTTCGAGTACCTCGAGCCCCTTATTCATGAGCGTCGACGAATCCACGGTGATCTTGTCACCCATGGACCACGTGGGATGGCGCAGCGCGTCTTCTCGGGTGACGTGTTGGAGTTGGGCAGAACTCATCCCGCGAAAAGGTCCCCCCGACGCGGTCAACAAGAGGCGGCGCACGTCGGGACGACCGCGTTGCGCACTGGCCCCGACGAGACATTGGTAGATGGCGCAGTGTTCGGAGTCCACGGGCACCAATTCGGCCCCCGGGGTGGCCCGGGCGCGTTCGACCAAGGGGGCGCCGGCGATGAGCGATTCTTTATTCGCGAGCGCTAAACGAACACCCGCCTCGAGGGCACCGATGGTTACGGGTAGCCCGGCAAAGCCCATGACCGCGTTCACGACGACGTCGGCGCTTTGTGCGAGCTGGCGCAAGCCCTCGTCGCCGACGAGAATCTCGACGGACTCGTCCACGAGCAACGCCAAGCGCTCGCGATGCGCAGGTGACTTCACCCCCACCCAGGACACACCAAACTCGCGCTGAATAGCGGCGAGTTCGGCGAGCTGTTCGCCCCCCGAAATCGCGACGAGATCAAAACGATCTGGCTCGCGACGCAACACCTCGAGGCTTTGACGACCAATGGAGCCCGTCGCGCCCAAGAGTGCGACGCGTCGGTGCGAGGGCACCATCGTTAGCCCAACTTTAGGAAGTGAACGAGGTAGTACATGGTGGGTAGCGCGAACAACAGTCCGTCCACGCGGTCGAGGAACCCACCGTGACCGGGCAGCAATTTACCCAGGTCCTTCAACCCCAACGTGCGCTTGATCATCGACTCGAAGAGGTCGCCCAAAGGGACCACGATCGAGATCGCCAGCGCCGCTTCGAGGCCGTGGGTCATGGTCCAAGGACTCACCATTGGCAAGATGATCGCTCCACCGACCAACGTCACGAATGTGCCACCCAGCGTGCCTTCGCGCGTCTTGTTGGGTGAGAGACGCTTGCTTAAGGGTTGGCGTCCGAGCCATCGACCGACGAAGAGCGCACCCGTGTCGTTACAGACCGTCAGGACAATCGCGCCAAAAAGGTAGGCCATTCCGTGATGGTGCGCGAACGTGTGGGGAGAAATCATTAACAAGGCGTAGGAGCCAAAGAGTCCGACCCACGCGTAGACAAAAATCGTCGCGCCCAGTCCGTCGAGGACGTCGACCGTACCTGGTGAGGCGAGGTACCACAAAAAGCCCACCATCACCACCAGCACGCTGACCGCACTGACGGCAACGAGTCCTTTGTTGTAGACGCCAATACCGAGCGTGAGGACCGCGGCGATACCGAGCACGGACGCGGGGTGCGCGCCCACGGAGCGAAAACCGGCGTAGGCTTCAGCGCTCGCGAGGCCGAGTACGACGAGGATCAACGCGCTCAGCGGCACCGCTCCGGCGAGGAAGAAGCCAAAAACGACGATCGCGAGCAAGATGCCCGTCGCGGTCGCGCGCGCCACGTTGCTAGAGGATGCTTGACGCTGGCGGACGGCCCGACCGGCCAACGGGTTTGACGAGATCGTGTGTCGCGTGCGCGACGCGCGCAAGGGCTCGGGGCGCGGCGGCTCTTCGCTCTCGGGCTCGTCGTCAACTTCGACGGAGTTCGTGGTGAACTCCCAGGGGCGTGCGTCGGCGCCGCGAGTCTCGCCCGCGAGTAACGCCGCGTCGAACTGCTCTTCGTGGGCCACCCAGTCGGCTTCACCTTCACGCCAGGCGGGCGCGGGAACTTGTGTCCACGGGTCGTCGCTCTGGGCCGCTTCGCGCGCGACGACGATCGGTACTTGACCCGTCGGGGCGTCGGTCCAGTGCGGCAACAACGTGGTCGGATCTATAAGGGGCGCGACATCGTGCATCTCGCCCGCTGGTTCGGCCCCGGTGATCGTCACGCGAGAGTCGTCCCACTCCACGGCCGGTACTTCGCCGGTCGGTTCTTCGAAGAAGGAGCCGTCGTCAGACCTCAAGGAGTTCTTGTTCCTTACTCGCGAGCAGCCCATCAACGACGGCGACCTCGTCTTGGGTCATCTTGTCGAGGACTTTTTCGAGCCGCTCAATCTCGTCCTTGGACAGTCCGTGCTCTTGTCAGACCCAAGTCGGCGTTTTGAATCGCCTTTTCAATCGCGGCCATGGCGCCCTTATCAAAGGGCGATACGACGAGCAGGCGCGGTTCAGGTACAGAGAAGTTCGCCAGTTGACGTAGCGGCGTCTCGGCTCCGTAGTAGTCAACCATGATGCCTTCGACGAGCGCCGAGTTCGCACGACCAGTGCGCACCGAGGCGAACTCGCTCTTGACGTGCTCGAGGGCTTTAGCCATTCGCTCACGCGTGTCTTCCATCACGAGTTCGACGAGTTCGTTATCCATTACTTCACCAGCGTACCGACGGGATCACCGTCGAGGGCGCGACCCAGGTTTCCCGTAGCCATCAGGTCAAAGACTCGTAGCGGCAGATTGTTGTCCTTACAGAACGTGATGGCGGTCATGTCCATCACGCGCAGGTCGCGCTTGATCACCTCGTCAAAGGAGATTTCGTCGAACTTGACGGCGTCGGGGTGCACGCGCGGATCGTGGGAGTAGACCCCGTCAACGCCGCCGTGCGTGCCCTTCAAAACAATCGACGCTTCTATTTCGGCGGCGCGCTGGGCCGCCGGCGTGTCGGTCGTGAAGTAGGGGTTACCCATTCCGGCGGCGAAGATGACGACGCGACCTTTTTCGAGGTGGCGCACCGCACGTCGACGGATGTAGGGCTCAGCGACTTGATCCATGCCGATGGCCGACATCACGCGCGTGGGTCGTCCATGGTTTTCAATCGCGTCTTGCAGGGCGAGCGCGTTAATCACGGTCCCGAGCATGCCCATGAGGTCAGAGTTCGCTCGGTTCATCCCCGCCATCGCTCCGGTGGCGCCGCGCCAGATGTTGCCACCGCCGACGACGACGGCCAACTCCAAGCCGCCGCGGTCCATGGCGCTGGCGATCTCGCGCGCTAAAAAGTCGACGGTCGTTGCGTCGATGGTCTCGTCGCTGGCCGCTGAGGCGAGTGCCTCACCCGAAAGCTTCAAGACGACTCGACGCACAACGATGCCTATCCCCCGACGACGACTTGAGCGTAGGCCACCAACGTGGCGCCCTTCAAGAAGGTCTCAACGCTTTGCTTGTCGTCTTTCACGTAGGGCTGTTCGAGGAGGACTCGCTCCTTGAACCAGCCATTCAAACGACCTTCAATAATCTTCGGCAGTGCCGCCTCGGGCTTACCCTCGTTACGCGAAATCTCCTCGATCGTCGTGCGTTCAGCGTCGACTTCGTCCTGAGGGACGTCGTCGCGCGTCAGGTACTGGGGCTTGGCGAAAGCGATGTGCACGCAGAGTTCGTGCGCCATCTCCGCGTCGCCGCCTCGCAGGACTACCGCGACGGCGACCACGCCTCGACCACTCTGTTGGTGAACGTAGGTATCGACGATCTCACCGTCGTTCGCCTCGAGTCGGTACACGCGCCCGATCGAAATGTTCTCCTTGAGCGTCGTGAGCATGGTCTCAATCTGACCCTGGAACTGGGTGACGGCCCCTTCGCCCTCGGCGGCGACGCGCGCGGCGATCTCGTCGACCAGGGTCACGAACTCGTCGGACTTCGCGACGAAGTCGGTCTCGCACTTCATTTCGACGATCGCCGCGACGTTGCCGTCGCGCACGGCGGTCACGGCACCTTCACCGGCGTCGCGCTCGGCACGCTTGGCGGCCGACGCGAGTCCCTGCACGCGCAGCAACTTGGTGGCGGCCTCCATGTCACCGTCGGTGGCCTCGAGGGCCTTTTTTGCGTCCAACATGCCCACGCCCGTTGCCTGGCGCAGCGCTTGTACGTCTTTTGCGGTGATAGCCACCTTGATTCTCCTCGTTGTTACTGGGGTTTGTGAATGAATTAAGCGTTCGCCGCGCTCGGCGCGGCCGCACTTGGGGCACTCGCCGCGACGGGCGCGGGCTTGTTAGCACGAATGTAACGCCCTTCGACAACGGCGTCAGCGATGAGACGACAGAGCAGCGCGCCGGCGCGAATGGCGTCGTCGTTGCCGGGAATGACGTAGTCGATGAGGTCGGGGTCACAGTTCGTGTCCACGACCGCCACGACCGGCATACCCAACTTGCGAGCTTCGGTGACGGCGATGTGTTCTTTTTTTGTGTCGATGACAAAAATCGCGTCGGGCACGTGGTCGAGATTGGCAATACCGCTCAAGTTACGGTCGAGTTTTTCGAGCTCGCGGCTGTGGCGAAGCGCCTCGCGCTTGGGCATGTTGTTGAAGTCGCCCGCTCGCTCCATGGCGCGCAGTTCAATGAGTCGCTTAACGCGACCCGCGACCGTCGAGAAATTAGTCAGCATGCCGCCTAACCAGCGTTGATTAACAAAGGGCATGCCACAGGCTTGGGCGTAGTCGGCGATGGGGCCCTGAGTCTGCTTTTTCGTCCCCACGAAGAGGATCGTGCCCCCGCCGGCGACGAGGTCGCGCACGTAGGCGTAACTCGACTCGATTCCCGCGAGGGTTTTACGCAAGTCAATCAGATAGATACCGTTGCGCTCGCCCAAAATAAAGCGGCGCATTTTCGGATTCCATCGGCGGGTCTGGTGACCGAAGTGCACGCCCGAATCAAGCAGTTCCTGCAGTGTGACGAGTGCCACGTATTTTCCTTTCGTGACGGTTACTTACTCCACGACGCACCGCGAACGGCGACCGTACGAAATCGTGAAGAGAACTGAGTGCTCGCCCGCCTTGGGAGAGCCTGTCCATGATAGTCGACGGTGCGAATTAGCCCCGCGGATGGGTGTCGTGGTGCACTTTTTGCAGTCTCGACTTCGACACGTGCGTATAAATCTGGGTAGTCGTGAGACTTTCGTGGCCCAGAAGTTCTTGGACGACGCGCAGATCGGCCCCACCTTCGACGAGGTGAGTGGCGTAAGTGTGGCGCAGCGCGTGGGGGTGCACGTGGCCCGTGGCGAGGCGCCGGTCGAGGATGCGTCGCACGTCGCGCGGCGCCAGGCGATTGCCTCGGCGATTCAAAAACAGTGCCTCAGGCGGAGAGTTCTCGCGCAACGCGTCTTCGCGACCGTCCTCCAGCCACGACAACACGGCGCGCAAACCTTTTTGATGCAGCGGCACCACGCGCTCACGCCGACCCTTTCCCAGGACGCGTAACTGCCCCTCGTCAAAGTTCACACTCGAACGGTCGAGCCCGCACAACTCAGAGACCCGCAACCCCGCCCCGTAGAGGACTTCGCACACGGCGCGATCGAGTTGGGCCCACTCGTCGTCACCCCAATCCTCATCGAGCAGCGTGTCGAGCTGTTCGCGCACGACGATCTTTGGCAGTGTCGCGTGGGGTCGCGGCGCTAAGAGCCGAGCGGCGGGATTTTCCTCGAGTTGACCGCGTTCGACGAGCCACTTGAAATAGCCCCGCAGCGACGCACGCCGGCGCGCGAGCGACGAGCGAGCGTCACCGTTCGTGGTGAGCGCCGTGAGGTAATCGCGCAGCACACGGGTGGTCACGTCGCGCGGGGCGACGACGTGCGCCGGGCGGCTCCAGGCGACGAAGTGCTCGAGATCACTTCGATACGCGCGAATGGTGGCCGGAGAACGCCGTGCGGCACGCAGTGATTGGACGTAGTCTTCGAACAGCCACACGGCTTCGAGCCGCGACGATTCCGGCGCCGACACGATTCCAGGCTAGCCACACTCGGCGCTGAGCAGGTGGCTCACTATTCTGGTCGTTGACCCAAAGGAGCCGTCGTGCCACGCATCTTGATCGTCGAAGACGACGACCACATTCGCAGCGCGCTTCGTCTGATGTTCGAGAGCGAAGGCTTCGAAATTGACGACGCCCCGAGCGGCGAGGTGGGCGTGGCCCTGTTCGCCCGTATGAACGCCGACGTCGCGATCGTGGACATCATGTTGCCCGGTATGAGTGGCTTCGAAACCTGTCAAACCATTCGCGCGACCAGCGACGTGCCCATTGTCATCGTCTCGGCGCGTGACGACACGGCCGACGTCGTACTCGGTCTCGAATCGGGCGCGGACGACTACGTTACGAAACCCTTCGTTCCCGAAGAGCTGCTGGCTCGAGTGAAGGCGCACCTGCGCCGTCGCCCCGACAAGAAGACGAACGCGTTCTCCCTGGGGCTCTTGCAGGTGGTCCCCGACGAAGGCGTCGTACGCCACCAGGACGGCACTGAATTGCACCTCACCTCGACGGAGTTTCGACTCCTCACCGACCTCGCCTCAGTCAACGGCAAGGTGCTTTCTCGCGAGGATCTGCTCGAGCGCGTGTGGGGCTACGACTATTTCGGTGATAGCCGCCTCGTCGACGTGCACATTCGTCGACTGCGCACCAAGATTGAGCCCGACCCCGCTAATCCGACGTATCTCGTTACGGTTCGAGGGACCGGCTACAAGCTGGTGCTCTGATGCCACGGCGGAGTCTGCGCGCGCGACTCCTCGTGACCTTTGGCCTGGGCGCATTCGTTCTGTCCAGTCTCTTCGCGTCACTGACCTACGTCGGCGTACACCACGTGTTGGTCTCGGATAAGCAACTTTCGGACTTAAAGCAGAGCTACGTGGACGCCGCCCTCGTGCGCACGACGCTCTACACCAATCCACCCAACTTGGCGAGCCTGCTCGACTCCATTGAGAGCGCGACCGCGTCCAACGTGCTCGTCCAAACACACCATCAGTGGCTCTCGCGCAGTCACTTCGCGTCGACCAACGACGTCTCGGCGAGTTTGATTCAACTCGTCGATCACGGTCAGCCCGCGTACCAGACCCTCGTCGTCCACGGACAGATCGTCTTCGTGGTCGGTATTCCCATCCGCTCGGTCGAAACGCAGTTCTATGAGGTCTTTCACCTCAGCGCACTCGAGAACACCTTGGGCCGGTTGCTCCAGCTGCTCGCCGCGGGCGCCTTATTGACTTCACTGGTGGGCGTCGCGGGTGGTCAGTGGGTCGCTCGGCGCGCCGTGCGCCCCCTCGAGACCGTCTCGCGCGCGGCGGCCTCCATCGCCGAAGGTGAACTCTCGATTCGCCTCGCGGTCACCCAAGCCGACCGCGAGGTCCAGCAGTTGACCGAATCGTTCAATGAAATGGTGAGTCAACTCGTTGACCGCATGGAGCGCGACGCGCGCTTTGCCAGCGACGTCAGTCACGAACTGCGCTCACCACTCACCACGCTCGCCGCCGCCGGCTCAGTCCTCCAACAACATCGTCACGAACTCTCCAGCGCCGGTCAAGAAAGCCTTGACCTATTGATGGCGGACCTGTCCATCTTTCAATCGCTTGTCGAAGACTTGCTCGAGATGGCCCGCGGCGACGCCGGCGCCGTGCCACTCGTGATCGAGACCGTCTCGGCGGTCGAACTAGTGCGCCAGTGCGTGCGTTCGGCCGCGCGACGCCACGCCATCGCCGAACCACCCCTCGAGCTCGCCGCCGACATCGACAATCCGCTCGTTTCGGTTGACCGGCGTCGTTTCGAGCGCGTCATCACCAACCTCACTGATAACGCATTTCGTTACGCGGGCGGCGCCACGGCGCTGCGATTGACACTCGAGGCTGGTCAACTCGCCATCAACGTCGACGACGCCGGTCCGGGCATCTCGCCCGACGAACGCGACGCCGTCTTTGAGCGCTTCTTTCGCGGCCGC
>NCBD01000194.1 GCA_002255315.1 Actinobacteria bacterium 21-64-8
AGTGGACCGCTTGTGGCTATGGCCCCGCGACGAGGTCGGCGTTGCGGCGGCCCGTGAGGAGATCGTGCGAGCCTGGGCGCGCCGTTCGGACTGACCGCCCGACTACTGGTGGAATCTCATCGTGGACACCAAGCAGCACGTTGACATCCTCGGCTACGCCGTATTGTTTCTGACCGAGAACCACCCCGATCTGACGAGCGCCCTGAGCGAACTCATGGGAAACGGCGGTTCGGTGAGGATCGTCATCGCCGATCCCAGTGGCCAGGCCGCGCGCGATCGCGACACTGAGGAAGGACTCGACGGCCTGCTGCTCGCGAGGATTCAGTCCTCCATCAAGTACCTGGGTCCCATCGTCGAGGCGGGTGCGTCACTTCATCTTCAGAACGCGCCCATGTACAGTTCCGTCTTTCGCTTCGACGACGACATGCTGGTGACGCCGCACCCTAGAGAACCAATCTGTCACGAAGGAGCGACCGTGAGCCGCATCGAACACTTCGAAGAGGATTCAGCACCTCAAGCCAATCGAGTCGTGCCCGCGGCGTCCGCCGTAGTTGTCGACGACACGGATCGAATTCTGCTCATCAAGCGCACTGACAACGGTTTGTGGACGATTCCCGGCGGCGCTATGGAGCCCGGCGAAAGTATCGCTGACTGTTGCCGTCGTGAGGTGCTCGAAGAGTCAGGCATTGAAATCGACATCACCCGGCTCATCGGCATCTACAGCAACCCTCGTCACGTGATTGAGTACGCCGACGGCGAGGTACGTCAACAGTTCTCGGTCTGCTTCGCGTGTCGCCCGGTCGCGGGAGAACTCAGCACCAGTGACGAGTCGAGCGAGGTTGGTTACTTCACCCTCTTCGAACTGGCGACCATGGATATCCATCCTTCGATTCGACTGCGAATTACTCACTTTGGCGAATCTCGCCCCGATCCGGTGATCGCCTGAATTGTGGCGTCTGGCTTGAGGTTGGCGAGTCGCAGGTCTACTCGGCGGAACGCGCCACGAATAACGTCGCCGTCAGCTTCCAGCCCGCGTACAACGACGTGGTCGTCACCGTAGCGAGCACGAATTTCACGAAGGCGCTCGTCCAGGGTAAGCCGAGTCCCATCGGGACCACACGACAAGTCGCAGTAGGTCAGAATGTCGGCCACCAGGCTTAACTCCCTTGGGAACTGGGCAAACTCGTCGGCGAATCCGCGAAGCGCCGTCTCAGCTGCACCCGAGCCGTGATGTGCGACGAGGCAGGCCAACCGATGCTCGCCCAACTCTTCGAGGTGAATCGCTCCGTCCAGGTGATGAGCGCCCGTTGTGGCGAGCACCGGCGCGTAACCAATATCGTGCAGCCACGCGGCAGCTACAAGCACCGAGCGTTCGTCGGGATCGTCGAGCAGAACGTCGGCCAGTTCAGAGGCGGTTGTCGCGACTGCACGTGAGTGTGCCAAGCGTCGCGGATTGTCCGCCAGCAGCGATGAAGCGTAGTTTTCAGCCCACAGACGACGATCCATTACGGATGAGCCTAGATGCCGAGCCCGCAGAACTCCCTGGTTGACCTAGCCCTGTGCAAACGAGGACCGGAGAATCTGGCACGATACTTGAGCGAAGTGACCCTGAACAATGGCGTTTCAGCGACTTCGGTTAGTAAAGCGGGACTGGATCGAATCTGCCTTCATTGTCCGCTTGTTTACTTCGAATTCATATTTTCGGACATGACAAAGGCTTGAGGCACCCGACGGGAACCTTCGGCCCCCGTCGGGTGCCGCCTAGGCGGTACAACGGCGAGGCGTGTGAGAACTTTCTTTACGTATTCCAGTTGCTCATTACCGCTGGTCAGAATTTCGAGAGACTCCACAGCGAAGGAGCGTTCGCTCGGCTCTGCGGCGTCGCTCCGGTGCCGGTCTCCTCGGGCAAGACGAATCGAATGCGACTACACCGAGGGGGCGATCGTCGGGCCAATATGACGCTACACCTCATCGCGGTGGCGCGCTTGCGACTAGATCCTGCCACCAAGAAATACATGGAACGGCCGCGAGCGGAGGGGCTCTCGAAGAAGGACGTACTTCG
>NCBD01000064.1 GCA_002255315.1 Actinobacteria bacterium 21-64-8
GCGAAAAAAGTCGTCGAGTCGTTGCCCACTCCAAAGTTCAATGAGTCGCCCAAGGACGTCAATACTGACCGAATAGTTCCAGTGACTCCCGGGCTGAAACAACAACGGCGCCGACGCCCAGTCATCTACCGCCTGCGCGAGGTCCGCGCCCTTGGCGTAACCAAAGTCGTAGCCCTTTGCGCGATAGATCGCGTCGACGGGGTGCACGTACTGAAAGCCGTAAGTCAGGCCACTGGTGTGTGAAAGCAAGTGGTGCACCCGCAGCGGCTCGGTGATCGGCTCGGTGATGGGTTTTACCGAGGTCCCCCCGACGAAGACGCGCGTCTCGTTGAAGCTCGGAATCCACTTCGCGACCGGGTCGTTGAGATCAAAGAGCCCTTCTTCGTAGAGCATCATCGCCGCCACGCACGTGATGGGCTTGGTCATGGAGTAAATGCGCCAGATAGTGTCGTCGATCACCGGGAGTTCGCGCTCGCGGTCGCGATAGCCACCCGAGCCTTTCCACACCAGGTCGCCACCGCGCGCCACCGTCGCGAGCCAGCCCGCGAGGCGTCCGTCGTTGACGTAGGCGTCAAAGTGAGGGGCCACCCGTGCGAGTCGCTCGGGATCGAAACCGTAGGCCCTCGGGTCGACGCCGATAACTAAATCACTCATAGCAACCTCCGAGAGGACATTAAGGGACGGGCGCTGGGTCGCCGTGGCGGTCGAGTGCTCGGCGCAGAGCGTCGAGCGCGCTGATCGCGCTGTAGGCGCGTACTCGCGGACGATCGCCCGGGAGTCGAAGCTGCACGAAACTCGTCTCGCCCTCGAGATCGAGCCCAACAAAGACTGTGCCCGGCGCGTGGCCGTCTTGGCTCTCGGGGCCTGCGACCCCCGTCACGCTCACCGACACGTCAGAGGCCATGAGCGCTCGCACACCTACCGCCATGGCCGTCGCGGCCTCACTCGACACGACGGGTCCCTCTGGAACGTGCAAGACGTCGAACTTCACTTGGCTGGCGTAACTCACGACGCCGCCGCGAAACCACGCCGACGCACCCGCGACGTTCACCAAGCGGCTCGCGATCAGTCCCCCGGTGAGCGACTCGGCGACGGCCAAGGTCAGTCCTCGAGCCCGCAGTCGCGACGCGATCGCGTCCTCCATCGTCTCATCATCGACACCAAAGATCACGTCGCCCAGGCGCTCGGCGATCAGGGCACGCACCACGCCCTCTTCGTCGTCAAGCAGCGACTGGGCCATGGCTCGGTCGTCGCCGCGTGCGGTGAGACGCACCTTGATGCCTTCAATCCCCGACGCCAAAAAAGCGATCGTCACGCGACCACCTTGTTCGAGTTCGCTGAATCGATCGGCGAGGGCTTCGGCGAGGGCTGACTCGCTCGAGCCCCACGTGCGAAGCACGCGGCTCGTAATCACCGCACGCTCGCCGCGCGCGCGCTGGCGAATAAGCAGGTCGGGCAGAATCGCGCGCTCGAACATGTCGGACATCTCGTAGGGCACGCCCGGTACGGCGTAGAGCACCTTTTGGCCAATCGGACAGATCAAGCCGGGAGCGGTGCCTCGCGTTTGGGCGATGATGTTCGCCCCTACGGGAACGTCGGCTTGGAGGAGGTTATTATCCGGCATCGTGCGCCCGCGCGAAGCGAACATCGCACGAATCTCCTCGACAATCGAGTCGTCGCGCACCAGCGTGACGTTCATGACTTCGGCAATCGCGGCGCGCGTGATGTCGTCCTGGGTGGGGCCGAGTCCGCCACAAACGATGACCGCGTCCGAGCGCGCCAACGCCGTGCGAAAGGCGAGAACCATGCGCTCGAGGTTGTCACCTACGTGCTGGTGAAAGTGCGACGTCAGCCCGTGGGCCGCGAGTTGTTCGCCCAGCCACTGTGAATTGGTGTCTGGTATCTGTCCCAACAGCAGTTCGCTGCCGACCGCCACGATTTCAACGCGCACGCGCGAACATCCGTTTCCCATCGACGTAGTACTTCCAACCCGTGTACAGGGTCATCACGACCGCAATCCAAATCGTCGTGGTTGCGACCCACGTGTCGTGCGCAACGAGGGGTATGACGCAAAAGGCAATCGCCCAGTCCTGTACGAAGGTCTTCCACTTGGCGAGCGGACTCGCGGGAATAGAAACGCCTCGACGTGCGGCGCGCGAGCGATACACGCTCATCCACACTTCGCGAAGCGTAATGAGGACTGCGGGCACGATGAATGTTTTGACGCCGTGCGGCCTCGACACCACGATCGCGTAGAGGCTACCGAGCACGATGACCTTGTCGGCCAGGGGATCGAGAAAAGCGCCCGAAGTCGTCGTACCGTGACGACGAGCCACAATGCCGTCGAAGTAGTCCGACGCCGCGGCCAGCAGGCCCACGAACGAGGTCCACCACGAAATACGGTGAAAGATAATGAGATAGATAAAAAATGGTGCGACGATGAGTCGAAAGGCCGTCATCATATTCGCGGGCGTCAAGAGCGCGGTGGGGCCGTACGTGGGCTGACTGCTCATACGACCACCGCCTCTAAGTCCACGCCGCGACTCGCCACAATCTTCCCTTCCACCATCGAACCCACGTTAAGTGACCCTTCCACCATCACGACCCCATCAATTTCCGGGCACTCGCGAACACTGCGCGCCACGCCGGGTGCGTCAATCAAGAGCTGTTGCGTCGTTCCTACCAACGCGTCGCGGCGTCGAGCGGTAATCGCGTCTTGGAGTTCGGTCACCTCGCGCAAGCGCTCGAGGGCCAGTTCGTGGGGTACGTGGTCGGCGGCGTCGAACGCGGGCGTACCGATTTCGGAGGAGAACGTGAAAAAGCCCGCCCAGTCAAGTTGCGCGGACTCGATGAAGTCGAGCAGCGCGCGCTGATCATCTTCCGTCTCACCGGGGTAACCAAGAATGAACGACGAGCGAAACGTTGCGTCCGGCGACATCTCGCGAATCGCGGCGATGCGCTCGAGGAATCGATCGGCGTCGCCCCAGCGGCGCATCGCGCGCAACATTGAACGCGACGCGTGTTGCAGCGAGAGATCAAAGTAGGGCACGTTGGTATCAAGAATCGTCTCGATGAGCCCCGTCGTGAGTCCCGAGGGATAGAGATAGAGGAGTCGGACTCGGTCCACCTCGCGCGTGAGTGCGCGAGTCAGCTCAATCAGAGGCTGAGTTCCACCGACGTCAAGTACTTCGAGCGCCTCGCCGCGACCCGCTCGCCGCCGGTCGTGCCCCCAACTCGCGAGGTCTTGGGCGATCAGCACGATTTCGCGAGCCCCGCCCTCGACGAGCGCCCGCGCTTCGGTGAGGATCTCGTCGGTCGAGCGCGAGCGCTGGTCGCCTCGAAACGTAGGTATCGCGCAGAACCCACAGCGACGGTCGCAGCCCTCGGCGATCTTCACGTACGCCCAGGGCGCACTGGCCCGAGGACGGGGCAGATTCAAGAGGTCAAAGGCCGGCGTTTTCGCGCGAAGTGTCACCGGCGTCGCGGGGGCGAGCAGGCTCTGGTTAAAGCCCGCGACCAGATCGACTTCGGGCAGTGCGGCGGCCAGTTCGTCGCCGTAGCGTTCGGCCATGCAACCGGTCACGACGAGACGCGCGTTCGCTAACTTTCGATCGGCCAACTCCAAGACCGTTTCGATGGACTCTTCGCGTGCGGCTTCGATGAAGGCGCAGGTATTGGCCACCACGAGTTCGGCTTCCTCGGCGCTGAACGCGGGCTCGTAGCCCTGCGCGACGAGCAGTCCGGCTAACTTGTCCGAGTCGACGTGGTTCTTCGGGCACCCCAAAGTTTCAATCCAGTACCGCACCCGCGACTCCTCTACGTGACAACACCGAGCGCTGGGCGCTCGGTGTTCGTGGCGGAGAGGGAGGGATTTGAACCCTCGGGCCCACTTTCGCAGGCCGCATTCTTAGCAGGAATGTGGTTTAAACCGAACTCACCCACCTCTCCAGAATGACCATTCTATTGAAAATGGAGCGTCACTCCCGAAAACTTCAAATTCGGACCCCTCACGTCCGCCACACGACGAGCTCCTAGGAGGCGCGCGCTCGTAGTTCGGGCAAATCGGCGACGAGGTCGAAGAGCTCTTGGTCGCGCTCCCAGGTCAATTTGGCCCGAACTTCGTCGAGGGGAATCCACACCAACTCATCAACTTCGTCGTTGGGATGGAACTCACCGTCGCCTACGCTCATGAGGTAATAGGCCACAATCTTCGGCTTACCCTTGCGGTGCGTGTAGTTCGTCGTGCCCGCGAAACGAAGTATCGAACAGCGCATCCCCGTCTCTTCAAAAACTTCTCGTAGCGCCGCTTCTTCAAAGGTCTCGCCACTGTCAAGTTTCCCCTTGGGAAAGGTCCAGTCACTTCGCGCCTCGCGATAGATGCACGCCACCTCGGGACGCCCCGTACGGTCGTAGCGAAGCACGATGCCCCCCGCGGCTCGAATCAGTCCATCAGGTGCGTCGCGAGGTACGACGAGTTCGCCACTCAAGAGGTACACATCGCCCACGGTAGAGGGCCCCGTGTGAGTAGACGGGGATGAGGGTGACGACACGGGCGAAAACTCATCGTACGTAGAGTAGTAACAATGCTCACGGTTGCCATGACCTTGCCGTGGCGAGTGACGCTCTACCTGCTCGCGGGCGTCGCCGGAGGAATTTCTAATGGCATCGCGGGTGGTGGCACGTTCATCACCTTTCCCGCCCTCCTCGCCGCTGGCGTGCCCGCCCTCCAAGCGAATCTGTCCACGACGGTCGGCGTCACCCCCAGTTTCGTCGGATCGTTTCGCGTCTTTCGCCACCAACTCGGTCGCTACCGCGACGAGGTGCGCCGGCTCGCACCCGCTTGTCTTTTGGGCGCTGGGTTCGGTACGGCACTGCTCTTTTGGGGGTCGGCCACCACGTTTCGCAATGTCGTGCCGTGGCTCATTGGCGCCGGGACGATTCTCTTCGCCCTCGCGCCGTTGATCACGCGTCGCCTGGCCCACGTGCACCACGACCATCCCGCTCGGCGGCGGGCGCTCGTGGTGGGCATCTTTTTCGTCGCCGTCTACGGCGGTTACTTCGGCGCGGGACTCGGCATCTTATTGATGGCCGTGTTCGCGCTCACCACCACCTACCAACTGCGAGAGATTCAACTCCTGCGTAACGTCATCTCACTCATTATCACCCTGGCGGCCGCGGTGATCTATTTGATTCACGGTCACCTGGACGTCCAGGCGGTGGTCCTGCTCGCGGTGGGCACGCTCATCGGCGGTTGGCTCGGCGCGCTCGTCATGCAGCGCCTTTCCCCCACGTGGATTCGTGTCGTCGTGATCGCAATTGGGGCCGCGACCACCCTCCGACTCGCCCTGTAGGCGCAAATCTAAACTATTTCACTAGACTTTATGTCGTGAAGGCATTCTTCTCTTTCCCCAATCCCGTCGACGACGCCGCCGCGCGCAGCGTCGCACTCGGCGTCGTCACCCTGTGCGTCGTGACGTTTGTCTCGGGCTGGGCTTGGCTCCTCGTTCCTTTGACCTACGGCTTCGCCGCGCGGGTCGCCGCCGGTCCGAAGATCTCGCCGCTGGGACGCTTGGCGGTCCACGTCACCGCACCGCGACTCGTGCGGTGGCAGCGCTTCGTCGCGGGACCCCCGAAGCGCTTCGCCCAGGCGATTGGCTTGGCCTTTTCCTTTACGACCTTGATTTTGTGGCTCAGTGTCGGGTGGCTCGACGCGCGCTGGGTCCTCCTGCCCCTCGCCGCGGCGGCCTCGCTCGAGGGCTTCTTTGGGTTCTGCTTGGGCTGCGCGATGTTTTCGGGACTCATGCGACTGGGCGTCATTCCTGAGTCCGTGTGCCTCGAGTGCGCGGATCTCTCGTCGCGCTACGCCACGGCGGGCGCCACACTTACGGCTGAGAGTTCGTAAGAATCGCGGTCCCGAGGCCGCGACGCCCCTGGCATTTCCTAGGCTGAGTGAGATGCCCCATCCCTCACGAACGCTGCGCGGGCTAGTCCTCGCGCTCGTCACTCGTCGCCCCCGCGACGACGCTCACGCCGAGCGACACGCTCGTGCACCGCGCCGTCAGCGCGCGCTTTGACGTCGTCCTTCGCCAGCCTCGCCAGCGCGCGTTAACCGCGTTTCTGTCCTCGCTCTATAACCCGGCCTCGTCGAACTATCACCATTTCTTAACGCCCGCGAGTTTTGGGGCTCGATTCGGCGCTTCGACCCGCGCGATCAAGTCCGTCGCGGACTACTTCACCGGTTTTGGCCTGCACGTCACCACCGTCAACACGGCGCACACTCTCATGGCGCTTCGTGGTTCGAGTCGGAACGTGGCGCGCGCGTTCGCGACGCCCGTCGAATCGGTGCGCACCGCCAGCGGCGCCCTCGTCGCGCAGTTTGTCCGACCCGCGAGCGTGCCCTCGTCGATCGCGGTCGACGTCACCCACGTCGTGGGTCTGTCATCAACGCTGACGCCCTCACCGCAGCTGGCCCAACCACGAAGCCAGCCGCGCGCGTCATCGGGCGCGACGTCGGGGCCGACGGTGTGCCCCTCGGCGGGTGACGCCACGACCAATGGTCCCAACCAACTCTTTGGCTATACCGCCCAACAACAAGCGCAGCTCTACGGCCTCAACAGTGCGTGGTCCGCGGGCGACACGGGCGTGGGCCAGACCATCGCGCTCTACGAACTCGGTCTCTACAGCCAAAGCGACGTCGCGACTTACTTTTCGTGTTACGGCGTGTCACCGCCGACCTCGAGCGTCAGCGTCGACGGGGGCCCCGGTACGACGACGAGTGACGAAGCAACGCTCGACGTCGAAGAGGCGGGCGTACTCGCGCCCGGCGCCAATTTAGTGATCTACCAGGGTCCTAATAACAACACCGGACCGCTCGACACCTACGCGCGCATCGCCGACGACAACACCGCCAACATTGTCTCCACGTCGTGGGGAACCTGTGAAACGGACCCGACCGGCGACGTCGCCGGCGAACAAGTCATCTTTCAACAGATGGCGGCTCAAGGTCAGACCGTGCTCGCCGCCGCGGGCGATAGCGGATCATCGGACTGCAGCGCATCTTCGACGTCGTCGACTCAACTCGCCGTTGATGACCCGGCTTCCCAACCCTTCGTCACGGGCGTGGGGGGACTGAGCGTCACGAGTATCTCGCCCCTCGTTGAGAGCGTATGGAACCAGACGGGTGGCAACTCCACCTGCGGTGGCTCGGGCGGCGGTGGCGGTGGTCAGTCCGTGATCTGGTCGCGCCCCAGCTGGCAGGTCACCACTGGCGCGACCGCGAACGTGACGATGCGCATGGTGCCCGACCTCTCGGTCATGGGTGATCCCAGCACGGGCTTCATCCAGTACTACCCGAGTACTGGAAGTTGCGCGACACCGGGGTGGTTCACGGTGGGGGGCACGTCCATTGGCGCGCCGCTCGTGAGTTCATTGGTCGCCGTCGCCACCCAAGCGTGCAATCAGGGGCGCCTCGGGTTTCTCAATCCTCAGCTCTACCAAATGCCCTCGAGTGATTTCGTCGACGTCACCGCAGGGAACAACGACCTCTACGGTGTCGGGGGCTACAGCGCGGGCGTGGGCTACGACATGGCCTCGGGTCTTGGCAGTCCCAACGGGGCGGCGTTTCTTTCGGGACTCTGTCCGAACCTCGCGGCCGACCCGTCACGGAGTTCGTTCGTGAACTCGACGGGGAACCCCGTCGCGCAAACGAGCGACGCGAGCGTGAGCGCGACGCTGCTCAACACGAGCGGCGCGGCGCTGGTCAACGAGCCCCTCGTGGTCAACGCCACGTCGTCAAGTGGGCAACTCACCATCAACGACGACCCCGCGAGCCGTCAAGGAATCGGCGCCGCGACGTCTCAAATCACGACGGACACCTCGGGCACCGCGACGACGACCATCAGCGACTCACGGCCCGGGGCCGTCAAAGTCGATCTCACCTATCGCGGCGTCACGCTGTATTCAACGACCTTCAATTTCGTCGCCGGCGCGAACTCGCGTCACACCCCCTCGGCGCCACGTATCGGCGCACTCGTGGCCCTCAGCGGTGGCTTCACCATGCGCGTAATTGCGCCGTCCGACGCGGGCGCTGGATCCGTGACGCGATACCAGTACTCGCTCAACGGTACGAATAATTGGAGGAGTTTCAACTCCTCAACACTGACGGTGCGCCATCTTTTGCGTCATCACGCCTACACCGTGCGCGTGCGGGCTCTCAACGCCTACGGCGCGTCGCCGCTCAGCGCCGCGAAACGTGTCGTCACGAAATCGTAGTAATCAGAGTTTCGTCGAGGCGCCCAAAATCAGAGTGAGCCAGTTCTACACTTGAGGTGGTACTGGTCCCCGTGCGGACGGTCTACACCCACTAAGGGACTCGTGTGAAGCTTCGTCGACTCGTTCTACTACTGGCAGTCTTGAGCGCGGGGACCCTGTGGGCGAGTACGTCGCGCGGCGCGACGACGGCCACCCCGACGGGACTACCCCTGTACCAATTCGTGGACACCGGCACGGGACCATTGCCCTGGAACGCGGTCTCCTTGCAAAGTACCTTGCACGCGACGACGATGGTCGGCGGACCTCACAGCGCCGAGGGGCCCAACGGCGGCGTCATCGCGTATCGAACGAACACCGGTGCGCTCGCGGACCTCGTGATACACGACGACAACACCACTCAATGGAATAATCTCACCGCGAACAACGACGTCCCCGTGCCGGGCGCCGACCCCGTCCCCTTCTTCGACCCCTACGGCAACGTCGACCTGCTCTACGTCGATCAAGCCAGTCACGTCATTCTGCTCTCACCGAACGAGACCCTTGGACCGTGGTGGCGCCAACTCCACGGCGGCGCGCCGTGGCGTCCCCTTGTGTCCACCGACCTCACGGCCCTCACCGGCGTCCTCGCGGCAAATGGACTTCCGAGCGTGCAAGTTGCCGTGACGACCGGCACGATTGCCTATCGCACGTCAACCAACGCCCTCGAGGTCGTGCGCCTCACCTGGAACAATCTCGATCCTCTACCCGTCTACGCCGGTCTCGCTCACACGATCAATCCTCCCGTCGAGAAGCCCCCTCCGGTGACGACCACCACGACCACCACCACGTCGACGAGTCCGTCGACCAGTTCGCCAACCTCCAGTTCGACCACCACCACGACGACCACCACGACCGTGGCGCCCGCGACACCGGCGTTCGCGAGTGACCCCGTCGTCTTACCTGGTCTCGTCGGAGCGGTCGCCGCCACGCTCAACAACGGCGCGCTGGTCGATTTCATCAATACCGGCTCACTCTTTTCGACCTGGGGCTCGCAGAATCTCACGGCAATCACTGGATCGCCCAAGGTCGCGGGTTCGCTCAGCGCAACGGGCACCGCGTCGACGGCCGACGTCGCCGTCCTTACGACCTCGGGGACCGTCGAACTCTTCAGCACTGTCTTGAGCAATCTCGTCACGTCGACGACGAGTGCGCCACCTTCGTCGACGACCACCTCAACGGTCGTCACCCCGAGTTTGCCCGCGGGCGCCGCGACGTGGAACGTACAAAACGTCACTGCGCTGGCCACCGGGTCACCGCCACTGTCGGGTGCATTGGCGCTGAACGCGACTTCGAGTCAGCTCACGATTGCCGGTCAGGCCGCGAATTGGGGCGACCTCTTTGTTCTCTCCAACGCC
>NCBD01000065.1 GCA_002255315.1 Actinobacteria bacterium 21-64-8
CCCGCGCCAAGGTGCTCGCGGCGATGGAAGAACTCGAATTTGTTCCTAACTCAGTCGCGCGCGGACTCTCGAGCGGCAAGCACTGGATCTTGGGGCTCGTGTTCATGCGAGCCACGGTGAACGGCAGCGTACTCGGCGTCGAAGAGGCAAGTCTGCTCTACACCGACATCGTGATTCGAGGCGCTGAGTCGCGCGCGTCGGAGTTCGGGTATTCGCTGTTGTTAAGCAGCGCCGACGAGTCGCATCCGTCCAACATGACGTCGCTCTTGAACCTCACGGGAGCGGTGGATGGTCTGATTTTGCTCGACCGCGTGTTGAAAGAAGAAGACGTTGACTATCTGGCAAAGCGCATCCCCGTCGTGTTGCTCGCGGGTCGAGGCGAGGTTGCTTCGGCGGTCACCGTGCGCGTGGATAACGAAGAGGCGATGTGGAGTTTGACTACACACCTAGTCGTCGAACACGGATTGACGCGCCTTGGTTTTGTCAGTGGCTCCGGTGATAGTCCCGACAGCGTCGCACGCACGGACGCGTTTTCTAAGGCGGTGCACGCTATGGGCGCAGTCCTCGACGAGGTGGACCTCCTCGAGTCGGACTGGACTTCGGCCGGTGGTGAGATCGCCATGCAACGTCGATTGGAGCGTCGCGAGCCCTTGCCACAGGCCTTCGTGTGCGCGAATGATCAAACGGCCGTGGGCGTTATTTACGCGCTCGGCGCGCGCGGACTACGAGTACCCGAGGACGTCGCCGTCACGGGCTTTGACGACATCACCTTGACGCGCTACTTCAATCCACCACTCACGACGATTCGCCAATCGGGCAGCATCCTGGGTGAAGTCGCCGTTGACGCGCTCGTCAAAATGCTCGACGATCCCCACGCCCATAAATCCACGATTGTGTTGCCCACGGAGTTAGTTCTTCGCGCGAGTTGCGGCTGCGTCGAGACCACGGAGGCGCGCGGAACTCTTGCAGGACGAGTTGAGTCCAACGCGGTGGTGAGTTCGTGAGGATGATCGCGCGGCGATTAGCGCTCTACGCGCTGACGGCGTGGGTGGCGATCACGGTGAATTTTCTGTTGCCGCGAATGATGCCCGGCAATCCCGTCCAGACGCTGATCGGTAAGTTGCAAGGTCAGGTCACCTCGCAAGAGATTCGCGCCATTCGCCTCTCCTTTGGCATGGGAATCCACCAGGGACTCTTCGCCCAGTACTTCACCTATCTCGGACAGCTCTTTCGTGGCAATTTGGGGGTCTCCATTACCTTGGGCGCGCCCGTGAGTGCAATTCTTCACGAGTCGGTGCCCTGGACCGTCGGACTGATCGGCCTGTCGACGTTGATCAGTTTTGCGCTGGGTACGTTGCTCGGCGCGATGCTCGGCTGGACGCGCGGATCGCGCTTTGACGCCCTGATTCCCACGGCCACGTTCTTTCAGGCCATTCCCTACTTCTTTCTCGGCACCGTGATGTTGCTCATCTTTGGCAGCAACCTGCACTGGTTCCCCGTGCTCGGCGCCTACAGCCAGAACGTCACGCCGGGATGGAACTGGACGTTCATCGCCAACGTGATCCGCTACGGCGAACTACCACTCATCTCAATCGTGCTGAGTTCGGTGGCGGGGTGGATGCTCGGTATGCGCAACATGATGATCACGATGGTCGGTGAGGACTTCGTCTTGATGGCCGTGGCGAAGGGACTTCCCCGGCGCAAAGTGATCATGCACGCCGCGCGCAACGCGGTATTGCCGAGCATCGCCAATCTCTCGTTGGCGATTGGTCTCGTCGTGTCGGGCGCGCTCTTAGTCGAACTCGTCTTTAACTACCCCGGCGTAGGTGACTTATTGCTGCAGGCCGTCATGAACGAGGACTACCCACTTATTCAAGGCATCTTCTTAGTGATCACGTTGACCGTGCTCGCCGCCAACTTGATTGCCGACGTCGTGTATCTCGCCCTTGATCCGCGCACGAGAACGGAAGCGGCGGTATGAGGGCGCTTCGTCTTCCGCGTTCGCCCAAGGTGCTGCTGGGGCTGTGTATTCTCGCCTTTTTTATCGTGATGACGGTGATCGGGCCGTGGCTCGCGCCCTACAACCCCAGCTCGACCGCCTTCGCGGCGTTGTTGACGCCGTCGAGCCACCACTGGCTCGGCACGACGAGTCTGGGGCAGGACATCTTTTCCCAGCTCCTCGTTGGCGCGCGAGCGACGATGGTCGTCGCCCTCGTGGCGGGATTGGTCGCGACGCTGTTGTCGATGACCATCGGGATCGCCGCGGGCTATCTCGGGGGTGCCACCGACGACGGGCTCTCGCTGCTGTCGAACGTGTTCTTGGCCATACCGGGTCTCCCACTGTTGATCGTGATTGACAGTTATCTTCCGGTGAGCAGTCGCTCGAACGAGTTCGTTATTGGGCTCATCATCAGCTTGACTGGATGGGCGTGGGGCGCCCGCGTGCTGCGCGCACAGACCATGTCACTTCGTAATCGCGACTTCGTGGAAGCCGCACGCATAATTGGTGAGTCACGCACGCGCATCATGTTCAGTGAGATCGCGCCGAACCTCTTGCCGGTGCTCGCCTCGTCGCTGCTCTTTACGGTGCTCTACGCCATCGGCGCCTACGTGACGCTCGCCTACATCGGCCTCACCAGTACGGCGGTGTGGAATTGGGGCACGATGCTCTACTGGGCCCAAGCAAACAACGCACCGTTGTCGAACGAGTGGTATTGGTTCGTTCCACCGGGCATTTGCATCGCGCTCGTCGGGACCGGACTGGCCCTCGTGAATTTTGGCATTGACGAGTTCATTAATCCTCGTCTTCGCGCCGGCGGCATTAGCGCGCGCCAGCGACGCGAACTCGGACTACCGCGTCGCCCACGGCTCGGACTCACGCCGGTACTTCGCCCTCGACCCAACCGTTCACTCGCGTCGGCGAAGTTGGTGACCAAGTGAGCGCCCTGGAACGAAGCGACGAGTCGCCCCAAGTGGACGCACTCGCGGCGCCGGTCGGCCCCGCCGAGAAGGAAGCACCGAGTCCCTTCGTGCTCGACGTCCACGACTTCAGCGTCGATTACGGCGTCGGCACCCAGATGGTCACCGCGGTGCGCGACGTCAATTTTTCGCTGCAGCGCTCCAAGGTACTGGGCGTCGCGGGCGAGAGTGGGTCGGGAAAGTCCACGCTCGTCTACGCGATCACGCGCCTGCTGCGCGCACCGGGTGTGATTCGCTCCGGTAGCGCGATTCTGCGCGTGGCGCTTCCCGACGGGCACGGCGTCGAGGAGTTCGATCTCGTGCAAGCCGACGAACGAACCCTGCGTAGGGTTCGCTGGTCGCACGTGTCGGTCGTACTGCAAAGCGCGCTGAACGCCCTCAATCCCGTCTTGCGAATTCGTCGTGAGTTCGATGAAGTGTTGAAGACTCATCGCGCCTCCATGACCAAGACCCAACGGCGCGAACGATCGGTGGAGTTGTTGCGCATGGTGGGCCTGAGCGAGGATCGTTTGGATCGTTTCCCTCACGAACTCTCAGGGGGCCAGCGTCAGCGGGTCATGATCGCCCTCGCCCTCGCGCTCGATCCAGACCTCGTGATTATGGATGAGCCGACGACGGCGCTCGACGTGGTGACCCAACGAGAGATCATTAACGAACTCAATGACCTGCGCTCGCGTTTTGGCTTCGCGATGATCTTTATAACGCACGATCTGTCGCTGCTGGTCGAACTGGCCGACGACATTGTGGTGATGTACGCCGGCGCCATCGTCGAGCGCGCGAGTGCGCTCGAGCTTTACGACGCACCTCGTCACCCGTACACGCTCGGACTTTTGAACTCGTTTCCGCCCTTGCACGGGGCGCGTCAAGAACTGACGGGCATTCCCGGATCGCCGCCTGACCTCGCCCAACTGCCCGCCGGGTGCAGTTTTTCCACTCGCTGCCCCTTCGTGATGGAGCGCTGTCGCCGCGAATCGCCCACACTGATCTCCCTAGATGACGACCACCGCCAAGTCGCCTGTTGGCTGCACGAACCGGGCGCGAGCGCGACGGTGCCGGTCGAACTGTCGCAACGTCGCCGGGCCGCGACGTCAGACAGTGACCTCGCTACGGCGGAGTCGAAATGAGTGACGTGGCGACCTCGCCGGCGCTACTGAGCGCGCGATCGCTGTCGCGCGACTTCACGACGCGCGCCGCGGGACGATTCTGGAACGCCAAGCGCGTCACGCACGCCGTCGAGGACGTGAGTCTCGATCTCTACCAGGGTCGCGTGACGGCGATCGTGGGCGAAAGCGGTTCGGGCAAGTCGGTACTGGCACGAATGCTCGCGCGCATCGTTACGCCCACCTCGGGTCAACTCGTCTTTGACGGTACGACCATCGAGCCACACCACAAGCGCGGACTCGACTACGCCGCCCAAGTGCAGTTGGTGCTGCAAGATCCCTTTGCCTCGATTAATCCCATTCACCCCATTCGCCACTGCTTGGAACGCCCCCTCCTCATTCACGGCGCCACGAAAGATGACGTCGCCGCGCTGGCGGGCGCCGCACTGACGCGCGTCGCGCTTGATCCGCCCGAGCGCTTCTTAGATCGCTACCCGCACGAGCTGTCGGGAGGACAACTGCAACGAGTCTCGATTGCCCGCGCGCTCTGCGTACGCCCCAAGGTCCTGTTGGCCGACGAGCCCATTTCGATGCTCGACGTGTCCGTACGTCTCGGGATCTTGAATCTCCTCAAGGGGCTGTGCGTCAGCGAGCAGCTCGCGATTCTCTACATCACCCACGACATCGCCTCGGCGCGCTACTTGGCCGACGAAGTCATCGTGATGTACGCCGGTCAGATCGTGGAGCGCTCGTTCGGTACGAGCTTGGTCGACGAGCCCGCGCATCCCTACACCCAACTGCTCGTCGCTTCGGTGCCTGACCCCGAGGCGCTCGACGAAGCCCGGGTCGTGGGTCAACACGAAAAGCTGGAGGTGGCGACCGTGGGTTGTCGCTTCGCGCCGCGTTGCCCTCACGCGATGGAGGTCTGTCGTACGACGAGCCCGCCCAACGTGGAGCTGGCACCGGGCCACGTGTCGCGCTGCTGGTTACACACGCGCGAGGCGCACGCGAGTCTGCGCGTGAACGCACGTCGCGTCGACGAAGGGGGGGATATCTGAGGGGATGATCTTTGAACAGCCGAGCACGCGTCAGTCCAATCTGGTCACGTGCTCACGTACGACGCGAAGGTCCAACCGGCCCCGCGTCTGGCAGTAAGGACCCACACGGTTCATAAAGACATCGGCAAAAGCCGGTTGGACACTTTAAATATAAAGGAAGCGTATGTTTAGAAAATCAGGAGTTGCTTTAACCGCCCTGTCGTGCCTCGCGCTCGGCATTGCGGCGGTGACCACTGGTGCCGCCTCAGCGAGTACCTCATCGGTACTGACGCTGGAGGGCAACACCGGGGTTACCTTCACGGATAACTTCAATCCCTTTGACTCAAGTTCCTTCGCGACGCAGTTAAGCGTTCGTTCGTTGGTCAATGAGCCCTTGATGGAGTTTGACACGCTCAAGGCCAATACCCAGTACCCGTGGCTCGCGACTAGTTACGCGTGGTCCAACGGGGGTAAGACGTTGACCTTTCACCTGCGTAAGGGCGTCAAGTGGAGTGACGGTAAGCCCTTCACCTCGAAGGACGTGGCCTTCACGTTCGACCTGTTAAAGCGCGTGCCGGCCACCAACGTCTACGGCGCACCGACGATGTCGAGTAACGCCACGACGAAGGGGAAGTACACCGTTATCTTGCACTACGGCGCGCCCGAATACCTCAACATCACGTCGATCGCGGGCTCGGTGTTGATCGTGCCCCAGCACGTGTGGGCGAAGGTGGCGAGTCCGGCGACGGCGGTCATTACCAAGCCCGTGGGCACTGGTCCGTACCTGCTGAACAGCTACTCGTCGACCATCGTCAAGTACAAGCCCAACCCGCACTACTGGAACGGCAAGCCGGTGGCGAGCGCCATCAACGTGCCCTCGTACTCCAACCGTGACGCTCGAGTTCAACGTGACGGGGACGGGACCGTTGAGCGACCCCGCGGTGCGCCAAGCCATCAGCGCGGGCATCGACCGCACGGCGCTATCGGTGAAGGGCGAGACGGGTTATGAACTGCCCGCCACGTCCTCGAGTGCGTTAATTCTGCCCAACCAGGCCGCGTACTTGACGCCCTCGTTGAAGAATGACCTTTCGGCGCACTCGGACCCCGCCAAGGTCGCTTCGATTCTCACGGCCGATGGCTACGCCAAGGACGCGAACGGCTTCTACGCGAAGAACGGCACGGAAATAAAGTTCTCAATCGAAGACCCGACTGCCTACTCGGACTACTACGCCGACTGCCAGTTGATCTCGAACGAACTCCAAGCCGAAGGTATCGACGCCACGGTCGACGGTGTTCAGGCCTCGCAGTGGTACTCCGACTCGGCGAGCGGTAACTTCCAGTCGATCATTCACTGGGGTAACGGTGGTTCTAGTCCTTACGTGCAGTACCAAAACTGGCTGGACTACACGCAGTCGGCTCCGATTGGTTCGTCGGCGAACAGTGACTACGGTCGCTACGACTCGCCGGCCGCGCAGGCTGACTTGACGAAGCTCGCCACGACGAATCCGGCGAATAAGGCGGCGCTGATGGCGGCGACCGTGGCGTTGGAGAACTTGGTTTCGACGCAGGTTCCCGTCGCGCCACTGCTCTACGGCGCGGACTGGGACGAGTACTCGACGGCCCACTTCACGGGCTTCGTGACGCCGCAGAATCCCTACGCCGATCCTTCACCGGGCGACCCCCAGTTGCCGCTGATTTTGAAGCACCTGAAGAAGGTCTGACCCAATTCCTCAGCGAGGGGCCGCACCAACCGCCAACCCGGTGCGGCCCCTCGCTGTGCCCCCTGACGACGCCTCGCTGACTACGCCCCGCTGACTACGTATTAGGAGATTCGCACACTATGAGCGCAATGCCCACGCCTGTGACCGACGCCATTCGACCATTTCCGCCCGGATTTTTGTGGGGCACGGCGACGGCGTCCTATCAGATTGAAGGCGCCACCCACGCCGACGGACGGGGACCTTCGATTTGGGACACCTTCGCGCGCCGTCCGGGCGCCGTGCTAAACGGCGATACCGGCGATATCGCCTGCGACCACTATCACCGCATGGAAGGCGACCTCGATTTGCTCGCCGAGCTGGGAGTTGGCACCTATCGATTCTCGGTGGCGTGGCCGCGCGTCCAGCCCTCGGGCAAGGGGCCGGCGAACCAAGCGGGACTTGATTTCTACCGGCGACTCGTCGACGGACTTCAGGCGCGCGACATCGAACCCACGCTCACCCTCTATCACTGGGACTTGCCCCAACCCCTCGAAGACGAGGGCGGCTGGTGTGTTCGTGACACCGCCGAGCGCTTTGCGGACTACGTGGACCTCGTGGCGCGCGCACTCGGCGAGGGCGTCACGCGCTGGATTACGTTGAACGAACCCTGGTGCTCGTCGTGGTTGGGCTACGGGGCGGGCTATCACGCGCCGGGGATACGCGACATCGGCAGGGCCGCGGCGGCGACTCACCACCTGCTCCTCGCCCACGGCATGGCGGTGCCGATACTTCGCGCCGCCTCCGAGGCGACGGTGGGCATTACGTTGAATCTGGGCGACCACCGACCCGGCTCGGAGCATCCCCTCGACGTCGCCGCGGCGCGCCGGGCCGACGGAAATCTCAATCGGCTCTTTCTCGAACCCATTTTTCACGGTCGCTACCCCGAGGACATGCTCGAGCACTACGCCACGGTCGAACCAGGATTCTCGGTCGTGCGCGAGGGCGACCTCGACCTCATCGCCCAGCCCCTCGACTTTTTGGGCATCAATTACTACTTTCCCTCGACCGTGGTGGACGTCGCGCGCGCGACGGAGGCGCGTTTGGCGGGCTACTTCGTGTCGTCCCACGACCCTTTTCCCGACCTCGAGTTGCGCTCGCTCGAAACGCCCGGGCGTGACCGCACCGCGATGGACTGGGAAATCCACGCGTCGGGTCTGACCAAG
>NCBD01000195.1 GCA_002255315.1 Actinobacteria bacterium 21-64-8
AGTGATGGTGGACCACAACGTCAAACTCTAGGAAAGTTCGGAGCGGCATCCAACGAAGATTCCTGAGCGCCGAACGGGCGCTACTTCTTTGAACTGAACGAACTGATTCGACCTCGTTTGTTCCGCTGCTGATGCCAACGTTGCCGATGGCTAGGTGTCAGGGTTCTCTGTCCCGTCTCCATCGTCGATACGGAAGCCAATGCAGAGGTATAGAACCGCCACCAGTACGAGCGCTGAGTGAACTTCGTCGATGTCGGTGATGGCACCGTGAAGCGCATCATTGCGCAGATTTATCCCGTCCTGACGCGCTAAGTACGTGGCAATGAACCTGTACCACGACTCATCAAGCCCTCGATCAGTGAGGATGTCGATGAGTTTCCCGAGCCCCTTGTATATCCTCGGCGTCGATGAATTTGGAGGACGGGAAACGACCTCGCCGAGGGCGAGTGCGAGCTCCCTGGCGATGCGCTCCACCTTTGGAAGGACGGTGAACGCCGCCGCCTCTGGGTCACCAGCGAAATGGCGGTTCAGCGAACGACCAATTGCACGAGCAACATCGTCCGGTACGTGGCCAGCCCGTCCGAAGAAAGCCGCCAGTTCGTCAAGGTCAATCGCACCCCACTGTTTACCGAGTTCATGAAGAGCTTGAGCCCACAAGTGCCCATAGATCTGGAGCGTACGAAGCTCTTGCTCAGCGAGTAGGTGGGCCGGGTCATTGCCTGGAACCGTGAATGCCAGCAGGCCATCAGTTCCGATTCGTGTGGAAGGGAATGCGGTGGACAGGGGATCGATGGACGGGATTGTGGCCGCGACCGCACGATTCTCTTCGACGCGTCCCGTCGGCGCACCCCAAGAGAGCAACTCTTCGAGCGCTCTTTGCCAGGTGGGCTGATTCACGACGTTGTCGATGAGAGCTCGAACTCTCTCACCGTCGAGGGTTACCGAGTACTCGTGTCGCGTTAGTCCCAGATCCTCGCGAGAGAGTTCCTGTGACTTTCTCGCGGCCTCATCGCGAAGATCTTGGAGCCCATAGGACGTCGCTAGTTCGGCGGCGTTCTGAAGGTGCAACATGGCTGGCAACGGTTCTGAGTCGTTGGCTGCCGAGATAAGGGCCTGGACCTCTTCTCGTTGAAGGGCTGTGGTGCTGTCGTCGTCACCCGCGCTCCTCTTAAGCTGCAGACCAAGTGTGGACATCGTGTTCCACACGTCACCGCGATATCTGTCACGCGCCTCGACGAGAAGGCCATCGACCTGAGGTGGACAATCTCGGTCCTCAACAAGAGGTGCGAGGAGTCCCAAAACAACGCCAGCACCGGATGCGGGGTCGTCTATCGCGCGACGCGACAACGCGACGCCCACCCCCATGACACGGACGGCGAGGTTATCGTCACGAATGAGTCGAGCGAGTTCCAGCGCCCGACGGATGTAGTGGGTGGCGTTAACCGCGACGTGAAGTCTGTGCGTCGGGTCATCGGACGAACTCGGGTAGCGCTCGGCCAACTCCAAATATGACTCGATTGCGATTCGAGCATGGGCTCCGACGTTTCCGTGTCGAATGACGAAGCACAGATCGTGGAGGCGAGATTTCACGATGGCCTCAGTCGCACCGATCGCCACCGTTTCCCATACGTCAGTGACCTCAACGGGCATATCCGCTGGGCGTACCGGGTACGCGTGGTCCTCTGATTCGAACATCGGGCCGAAGTAGTCAAGGCCCTTGCCGTCATGCTTTTCGTAGTACGTGAGCGCCATGTCTATTGCCGCTGGTGGCGATGATCTGTCGTCGTCACTGGCACCGAGGCGCGTTTGCACCTCGTGGGTGTCGAGCGCATCAACCGACGCCGCGTTGGCGCGCGCGACGAGGTCGTTCATTTCCGGCAGTCGCGCACCGCCGTCGCAACTCACGTGGTCTTGAACCGAAGAATACGACGAACCTGTCACGTACAGCGCAACGGTATGCGGCCTCCTCAATCAGACACGGCGATGAGTTCATCGCGCAGCACGTCAAAGGCCACGATGGCTCGTTGTCGAACTAGCATCCAAGCAGCGGCCCAGTCAGTTACGGGCAAACGAACTCCCAGCGCTAACCATGACGATGCAGCTTTGTCCTGTGCGTCTCCGTGCTCCCCGCCGTTTCGGATCGCGACGAGGTTGCTCAGCACATCGAGGGCCTCATCGACCCGGGCGTGAGCCTCGGGAGGAAGGATGTCTTGGAGATGGCCCTTCATACGGACGACTGCGTGACCGTCCTTCGTCGAGCCAGCGGGCACCTGAAAGCCCTTCATCGTGTCGCAGAGCGCGCTAAGGCGATCGAAGAACTCCTCACGTGAGCCGGCATCGAAAGCGAGTGACGCAACCTTCTCGGGACTAACGAGATGCAAGAGGTGTTTGCGTTCGTGTGTCAGTCGCCAAGCACTGTCGAGGTATCCGAGTGAAGTCGGTAAATCGAGAGGCGACGCAGTAATGCGGTGTTCGATCGCTGGGGGCGGCGCGAGCAGGGTGGTCAGGCGTTCGACGTACTGCTCAATGCTGGCAACGTCTTTGTACTGACGTACAGACCGACCAACTGTCCACTTCCAACTGGTGTGGGTGTCGTCGGTTGCAGAATGCCCACCTTGAAAGCACTGCTCGTCCTCCATCAATTGGTAAAGCAGTCGGGACCACTGCGCCGAGTTGCGATCGGCCTCGTTTCCGTCAAATACTCGTTGCTTCTGATAGGTGAGCACCTCCTCACTCGTTATTTCCGGCATCTTGGTTCCCGTCGGATTTGGTCTCCAACTTCTTCGCGCGACGACGAACATGTCCAGAATGCTGATGACATCTGCGACGGCGGCACGCGCAAATGGGCGCAACGTCCCGTCGCAGTGCCAAAATCCAAGTAGGGAAAGTTTGAGCTCCTGAGCTTCGGTGATGCTCGCAACGTGCGGCAGCGCCGTGAGGGCACCGTAGAACTGGTTCCGCCCGCCACCGATCAACGGGAACGTGGCAAGCACCTCGCGCAGATCGTGACCGCGGTTGTCCATCTCCGCCTCGACGTCCTGCCGTTCCGTCATCTCGCCCTTCCACTGGGCATGCTTGCGCTCCAGCATCTCCCCGCGGCGCAGGTGGTCGATCGCCCGTCGCGTACCGGCGGCCATCAGCCACGCCCCGGGATTGTCCGGCATACCCGACCGGGGCCATTCCTCCAGCGCCGCGACCAGGGCGTCGTGCGCGAAGTCCTCGGCCAGCCCCACGTCGCCCACCATTCGCGCCAGCCTGGCGATGACGCGGAGCGACTCG
>NCBD01000066.1 GCA_002255315.1 Actinobacteria bacterium 21-64-8
CCGTCGCGCTCGAAGTGGCCGAAAGGATTACACCAGCCGTCACGACCCAAGACCACGGGTCGGTGACCGTAACGTTTCGCCAGCGCGGCGTACTCACCCTTGGGATCAAGGACCACGACGCGCCGTCCCCGCCGCAGCGCCCGAGCGAGCATCATTTTCACGACTGTGCTCTTGCCCGCCCCAATCGCGCCCGCGACGACGACGTTGGGATTGGTGACGAGACCCGCCGCGTACGCGTCAAAGACGTCGAATCGGAACTCGCCGCCGTACTGGGCCACGCCGAGCCCCTCGCCCTCGAGACCGGTGCCCGCGTCGTGGGCGGGAATACCGAGTCCCAGCAGGTCCTCGGAGGTGCCCCAGTGCGTCCACGCGGGGCTCATTTAGGCGGGGCTTCCCGGGAGTTGAGCGCACCACCACGCGTACTGGCGGCCCCAGCCCCGCTCGAGGCGCAGTCCGTGATCGTGGGCGTGGCGCCACAACTGAGTGTGGGCGTCACGAAGTGCGCTAAGACTGTCCGCCCCAATGGTCACGTACACCCCGAGGCGCACGAGCGCACGCCCTTCAGCGACGAGGGATTCGCGCTCGGCGACGCGGCGCTGGCGCGCGCTGGTGCGCGCGCTCCGGCGAAACCCGGCGGCGCTCGCCGCGGCGACGTCACTGTCGAGTTGGTGCGCGGCGCGCGCGCTGAGGCGTCGCGCGCGCGACGCACTGAGTACTTCAACGTGGAGTGAGAGCGACGAGGCCGACCCGGCGCGTTGCAGCGACGCCAAGAGCGGCCGAGTCTCACGAACCGCGCTGAAGTCAAAGACGCGATAGCAACGAACGAGCTGGTCGTCGTGCCGCACGTACGTCCAGCGTTCTAACACCGCGGGCGCGGCGCTGACCAGGCGTTCGTGGTCGTCGAGTGGTCGCCACTTCGAAGGAGCGCTCACCTCGGGGGCGAGCACCAGCACGGTTGTCGCCTCGCCGCCAAGATCGGTCACGTGCAGTGAAAACCGTGACGTGGTGCTTCGTTGCGCGAGCGCGTCCGCCACGTCGCGCAGTGACTCGCCCAGCGCGCGGTCCCCACCCGTGAGATCGAGCCGGCCCCGATGTTCAAGTTCGTAACAGCGAAACGAGGCTCGCGACTTCGCGCTAATGAACGTGTGCGTTTCCACATCGAACACGTCGATCTGGTGCCAACGAGAGCGCAGGCCCCGCCGCACCCCCAAGTGGACCAACTCAGCCACGGTGTCGCCCGCACTCACGCGCACGGCGAACGCGGCGCACGCCAGCGCCGCCGCGAGTGACCACCAGGCGCGACGATCCGCCACCAGCCACGAGGCCAGCGCACTCGCGGCGACCAGTAGTAACGCGGCTTGATGGGGGCGCACACCCATCCAGCGAAAGCGCGCGTCACTCTCACCCAGGCGCACGGCACTACTCGTCAAAGTGCCAGCCGATAACGGGACCCATGTGGTCTTCGTAGACGTGTCGATGACCGCCGACGGGACGCGGCGTACCAATCGGCGGCGCGACTGGATCGCCGTCGTACTCAGGAACCTGGCGCTCGGGTCCCCCCGGCCAGCGCCCGAGTCCGAGATCCTCGCCGCGTTCAGGCTCGCTGGGCAGTTCAACGTCGGGTCGAAGTCGCTCGAGAGCCAGCGCCGCCGGCGACGAAGCCGCGGCGCTCGCCGCGCGCGACGCGCGACCCCGCAGGCCCTCCACGGCGTGGAGTGCGGAGTGTTCGAGGATCGGCACCACGCGCAAGATCACGAAGGGTGACGCCGACGCGACCAACAACGTGACCAGTCCCGTCACGACACTCGTCGCGTTGGCCTGGGTGGCTTCGGCCAGACCCAGCACCAGCGTGAGCACGATTACTAACTTTGACGCCGCCACGGCGACGAAGGTTTCGAGGAGCCGCCAACCAACGCGTCGAAGGGAGGTAAAAAAGACGAGCGGAACGATCAGCGGCACGGTCACTAAGACCAGGGCGAGCACGACGTCGCGCACGATGAGTTCACACCACAGCAACCACGTGCCCGCGGCCAAACCCAGAGCGATGACGAAGAGTCCAAATCCGGGCACCGAAGCGGTCAGGTTGGTCAAGGTTGACACGAGGTGACGTTCATCGCTGACCACGTGCGCCGAAGCGGCGCTACTCAATTGATTCACCGCTTCGAGTACGAGTTGCGCCAGCGGTCGCGCCAGCACAATGGCGCCAACGCACGCGGGCAGCAGTCCGAAGTACTCGCGCCACAGTCGAGCCGGTTCCGCGAGACGAAGCGCGTGCGCGGTGCTCACGACGAGACCCAGCAGAACGAGCGCCGGTGAAACGACTTCCAGCGCTTGGTAGGGCGAAGCGGTCGCGTTCAACACGAGTCGCGGGTCGCTGACGGAGTTGAGAATCTTTCCGCTCGCGCTAAAGAGCCACTGCACGCTGGCGAGAATCCAACTCGTCACGGCGTTAAAGAAGTCGGCGAAGGACGCCTTCGCGAGCGAGGTCATGGCGCAACCCACCGGCGAGACAAAACACGTCAGGTGGCCCACTAGTGAACCTTCAAACCAGTCGAAAAGAAAAAGTTGATGAGCGTGGGCGCGGCACCTATCAGGATCGCCGCAACGAGCGACGTCAACACCGCTCGACGCCCCTGCGCCGACTGGTGCATATTTTGCGTGTGGCTCCCGAGCGCCCACAGGCCGGCGCCTAGAACTAAGGCGACCAGTGCGCCCACGAGGGCCCACGCGGCGATGCCATTGGCGAGTTGCTGCAACGCGCCCCCACCGGGAAGATCACTGAGCGAGGGACTGAGATTGACGCTAAGAAGTTGCACGATTGCCCGCTTTCTCTAAGGGAGTTCCCAACGGTCGGCGTCACGCTCGCGACGTCGGGTCTGCGAGAATAGATTCGTGCTCGTCGCCCTCGCTAAAAACTTCGCTTCGCTCTGGTCGCCCGCGTTGGTCTACGCCGCAGCGGCGGGGGTGCTCGTGGTGGGGGCGCTGTTAGGCATGCTGATCTTTCGCCGACGGGGCCACCGCGCGATTGCCCAACGCCTCACGGCACTCGGTTCGCGACTCGGGGTAGAACCCCACGACGATCGCGGCAAAGTCGAGTCGGCCCTCAACTACCTCGAAGAGGTGACGAGCGCCGCGACGACGGCCGTGAGTGAGTCCAGTGCCGAGTCGGTACGACTACGTCGCTCGCTCGACTCGCTGCCTCTCGGACTCGTGCTCTGTGACGAAAGTGGCGAGGTCATTTTTCGCAACAACCAGGCCGAGCAACTTATGGCGAGTCGATACGGCGAAGCCATCGCCGCCCAGGCAGTCACCGAGGTCCTCGCCGAGAGCTGGCACCAAGGCGTGGCCGAGCGCACTATTGACATCTACGGTCCACCACGGCGCACCTTGACGATTCGCGCCTCGGTGATCGATGACGGTCGTCGCTCGCTCGGCGTGCTCGCGGTAATTGAGGATGTCTCCGAACGACGTCGCCTCGAAGACATTCGACGCGACTTCATCGCCAACGTCTCTCACGAACTGAAAACACCCATGGGGGCACTGGGCCTCTTAGCCGAGACCCTGCAGTTTGAGCGAGACCCGACCGTCGCGCAACGACTCGCCGAGCGCATCAACTCCGAAGCCTTTCGCGTCAACCGCATCATTGAAGACCTCCTCGACCTTTCACGAATCGAGAGTCAAGGCTCACCCAGTCGTGAACCCGTGTCGGTCGTGTTAATCGTCGCCGACGCGATTGAACGCATTCGAACTGCCGCCGAGCAGCACGGCATCAAGGTGCACTTTGAAGAGCCCAGTGACAATCCCGTCGTCTTTGGCGATCGTCGTCAACTGACGTCGGCCCTGCACGCGCTGCTCGAAAACGCGGTCGTGTACTCGCCGCGCGACGGCGTCGTCGACATTGAAGTCAACCGCGTTGACGCGACCACCCACGAGGACGGTGTCGTCAACGGCCCCTGGGTCCACGTCGCGATTCGCGACCACGGCGTGGGCATCCCCGCGAAAGACGTCGAGCGCATCTTTGAGCGTTTCTATCGCGTCGACCCCGGTCGAGCGCGCGAGACTGGCGGCACGGGACTGGGCCTTTCCATCGTGCGCCACGTCGCCCAGAACCACGGCGGCTCGGTCGTCGTGGACTCACGCGAAGGTGAGGGATCGACCTTCACGTTGGAACTACCGGCGAATCAGTAATGGCGAAGTCCCGCGCGATGGAGCGACGCACGCGAGTGCTCGTCGTCGAGGACGAGGAGTCATTCATCGACGCGCTCACGATTGGTCTCGAACGCGAGGGCTTCGACGCCACCATCGCCCGCGACGGGCAAGAGGCGCTTACGATTTTTCACGCCGATCAATTTGACGTCGTGCTCCTGGACCTGATGCTGCCCAAGTTGTCCGGACTCGACGTCTGTCGCTCCATGCGAGCGGCCAGTGACGTGCCCATCATCATCGTGAGCGCCAAGGGCGAAGAAGTCGACATGGTCTTAATGCTCGAAGTTGGTGCCGACGACTACGTCACGAAGCCCTACCGCCTGCGCGAACTGGTGGCGCGCATTCGCGCGGTGCTTCGTCGACGTGAGACGCCCGTGCCCGACGAGAACGACGAAGTGCTCGAGCTGGGTTCGATTCGAATGGAGCTCGACGCACGACGCTGTTTCGTCGGCGGCGACGAAATCAAACTGCGAAAAAAAGAGTTCGCCTTGTTGCGACTCTTACTCGAAAATCCTGGTCGCGTCCTCACTCGTGATGTGTTAATTGACCGCGTCTGGGGCAGTGACTACGTCGGTGACACGAAGACCCTCGACGTACACATCAAGCGGCTACGCACGCTGATAGAAGATGATCCCAAACACCCCGAACACATCACGACCGTACGCGGCGTGGGCTATCGATTCGAAACTACGAAGCCTTCGCCGTAAGACGCGTCGCGCCCCCGAGGTACGGAGCGAGCACGTCGGGTAGCGCCACCGAGCCGTCCGCCTGACGGTAGGTCTCGACGAGCGCGGCCCAGATTCTCGCCCACGCGAGCGCTGAACCATTGACCGTGTGCACCAACGCCGTCGTGCCGTCGGCGCGCCGATAGCGCACGTTGGCGCGGCGGGCCTGGTAGTCACGGAACCACGACACCGACGAGACCTCCAGCCAACGATCAACGCCCCTCGTGTCGCGTCCCGCCGCGCCGGCCTCACGACGAAAGCACGCGGTTTGGGCGGTCATGCGGATCGGGAGGGCCGCCTCGTCCAAGATCTCGCCTCGGTGCATGGAGGTCAGCGGCACCTCGGCCGTAGGGATTGCCCACAGGTCGTCGCGAGGAATGGAATACATATCGTCTTGGGACTTTGGGAGGTGACCGGTCGAGGTCATGGTCTCGGTGAGCGCGAAGCTCGGCGGCCGGATTTCTTCGTAGGCGTCGAGGTGCGCGTCGAGGGCGAAGGCTCCGAGCGCGCGCAGAAGTCGCGCGCCCGCG
The DNA here is from genome assembly GCA_002255315.1 of Actinobacteria bacterium 21-64-8. Lineage (GTDB taxonomy): Bacteria > Actinomycetota > Acidimicrobiia > Acidimicrobiales > RAAP-2 > RAAP-2. The sequence goes on from NCBD01000066.1 coordinate 5,462, forward strand.
CCGCGATAGAGCGGGAACATCGAGCCGGCCATGCGCGCACCGGCCTCGAGGTCCAAAATGCCGAGCTCGCGGCCAATCTCCCAGTGCGGCACACGCTGGTGAGCCTCAAACTCGGGAAACGGCGCGCCCTCGTCGATGCCCACCCACCACCGGCGAAGCTCCACGTTGTCCTGGTCGTCGCGACCGTCGGGCACGTCGGGCGCGGGGACGTTGGGAATCTGCAGGAGTGCCGCGCGCAGCGTGGCGCCCACGCGCTCACTTCTTTCACTGGCTTGGCGCTCTTCAGTGCCGAGCTGGCGTGAGCGAATCGTCAAGGTCTCGGCGCGGGCGTCGTCGTGATCACGTCGCGCCTCTCCCACTTGGCGCGAAAGTTCCTTCACCTCCGCGCGCAGTCGTTCACTTTCTTGGAGCAGGCGTCGGTGTTCGACGTCGAGCGTCAAAATCTCGTCCATGGTCGACGACGAGACGCCACGGCGGGCCAGCGCGGCCTTTATTTCGTCGGGTTCTCGTCGCAGTTGCGCCAGGTCGATCATGATGCCAGCCTACCGAGGGGCGTTCCGGGGGCTCGAAGAAGCGGTTAGTTTGCATACTCGTGAGCCACGCCCTTGACGTCGAGCATCTGCGCGTCTCCTTTGGAGAACTTGCGGCCGTTGACGACGTCTCGCTGCGGGTCGACTACGGCGAAGTCGTGGCCCTGCTCGGTCCCAACGGTGCTGGCAAAACCACGCTCGTCGAAACCCTGCTCGGTTTTCGCAGTCCCCTCGCGGGCCTCGTGCGCCTGCACGGACTCGACCCCGTGCGCGACCACCACGAAGTCACCTTGCGCACCGGAGCCCTCTTACAGCGAGGCGGCGTCTGGTTTCCGATGTCGCCGCGCGACGTGCTCGCCCTCACCGCTTCCTACTACGACGCCCCTCGTGAACCCCGCGAACTGCTGGCGCTGCTCGCCCTTGAGCACTGCGCCAAGACTCCGTGGCGGCGCCTCAGCGGCGGCGAGCAGCAGCGAACCTTGCTCGCGCTCGCCTTGATCGGACGGCCTCGGGCGCTGGTCTTGGATGAACCCACCACGGGCGTTGACGCCGAGGGGCGTCAGGTCGTGCGCGAGATTATTCGCGCCGAACGCGACCGGGGCTGTGCGTTGCTGCTCACGACCCACGAACTCGGAGAAGCCGAACGACTCTGTGATCGACTCGTGATAGTGCACCAGGGCCGCGTCCTCGCCCAGGGCACACTCGACGACCTCGCGGGCGAACCCGAGATGATTGTCGAAGTGTCGGGACCCGTCGACGTAGGAGAACTCGCCGCTCGATTGAACTGTGCGGTCACGAGTGACGACGGACGCACGCTGCGTTGTCAGGTCGCCTCGTCGCCGCAGCGAATCGCGTCGCTCACCGATTTTCTCAACGAGCGCCATCTCTCGATGGTCTCACTGCGCACCCGCGCGTCGCTCGAGGAGCGCTACCTCGAGCTCGTCGGTGACGAGCGAGCGGGACGGCGATCGTGAACGCGTGGTGGGCCCAGTCACGCGCCGAGGTGGCCATGACGATTCGCCGCGGCGAGACGTTATTGCTGACCATTGGCATTCCGGTCCTTCTCTTGATCTTTTTCACCGAGACCCACGTCACATCCACGCCCGGTGCGCACCGCGTGAACTTCATCGCGCCGGGCATCGTGGCGCTGTGCGTGATGTCCACGGCCCTCGTCGCGCTTTCCATCGCGACGGGCTTTGAGCGCAACTTCGGCGTCATTCGACGCTTGCACGTCACCCCGCTCGGGCGCCCGCGGCTCATTGGCGCCAAAATCGCGGGCGTCGTCGTGACCGAGGCGATTCAGATCATCGTCGTCGGCGTCGTCGCGTGGTTCTTGGATTGGCGTCCCAGTGGTGGCGTCACGGGCGCGCTGAACGTCGTGGCCCTGGTGCTCCTCGCCAGCGCGGGTTTCGCCGGGATTGGACTAGCGCTGGCCGGGCGCCTTCGCGCTGAGGTCAATCTCGCCGCCAGCAATGGCCTCTACCTCGTATTGCTGTTGCTGAGCGGAATTGTCGTGCCCCTGAGTTCGTTACCGGCCCTCGTGCAACGCGTAGCGGTCGCGCTGCCGTCGGGTGCGCTGGCCGAAGGACTTCGTCGCGTCCTCGAACACGGTGGTTCCCCGAGCGGTGGCGACTGGCTCAGCCTCGGTCTGTGGGCACTGCTCGCACCGCTGCTCGCGGCGCGCACCTTTCGCTTCGACTGAACCTAGAGTCGCGCAATCCCGGCCGACAACTGGCGCGGAGGAATCGCCCCAAAGTAGACCTGCTGCACGATGCCGCGGGCGCTCACGAAGACGGTCTCGGGGATCTGGCCAAAGCCAAAACGGCCCGCGGTAATCGTAAAGTTGGGGTCCTCGCCGACGAGAAAGTGCACGTGCGCTTTGGCGAGAAAGGACTTGGCGGCGGCCGTGGTGTCGTTGACGTCAATGCCGAACACGCGCACCCTGCCGAGGGGGTGAGTGTTCAAATAGGCAGCCACCTTGGGCATTTCGTGCTGGCACGGGCCGCACCAACTCGCGAAGAAAATCACGACTGCGGGATGCCCACTCGCCCACGGCGCCGTCACGACGCCACCGTTGAGCCCGGCGACGTGAAAACTTCGTACGTGCTTTCCCACGAGCGCACTCGGTGGCAGCAAACCCGACGGCCGATTGGCGTGGTGAGTATTCGTGAGCCACGACACTACGAGAATCATGACGATCGCCACCGTCGTGCCAATGCCGATGGAGATCAGCATCATGGGCGACGGGCGCTCCCGTGGCGGCTTAGTGGTATCGGACAAGGACGTCAACGGCCATCAAGATGAAGAGAGCTGACAGGTACGTAATGGAGTAATGAAAGAGTCGCATCGCCTCGGCGACGTCGGCGGTGCCCGAGCGTGCGTGTCGATACAGCAACAGCGCGTAGTAAGTAAAGACGCCGCCGAGCACGGTGGAACTCAGCGCGTAGACCCAACCGAGGTGCGCCGAGGGTCCAATCAACACGGTGAGCGCCCACATCAACACTGAGTAAATAAGAATTTCGAGCGTGGTGCGTCGCAGCGACGCCACGACGGGCATCATGGGCACGTTGGCGGCTTCGTAATCGTCGCGGTAACGAACGGCCAGCGCCCAAAAGTGCGGCGGCGTCCAGATAAAAATCACCAAAAAGAGCAACACGGGCGTCCAGCCGAGCGAGTTGGTCACCGCCGACCAGCCAATGAGTACCGGTACCGCGCCGGCGGCGCCACCGATGACGATGTTCTGCTTGGAGCGACGCTTCAAGATCAAGGTGTAGACGACGACGTAAAAGGCCGTCGCCGACATCGCGAGCCAGGCCGACAACTGATTGACCCACAGCGCCAAGACCGCAAAGGCCACCACCTCGAGCCCTATCGCAAAGAGCGTGGCCGCGCGGGGCGACATAATGCCCGTCACGAGCGGACGGCGCTTGGTGCGCTCCATCAGCGCGTCAATGTCGCGGTCGATCACCATATTGAAGGCGTTGGCCCCACCCGCGGCCAAGGTCCCGCCAATCAACGTGGCGACGATCAACCACAAGCCCGGAATACCTTTCGCCGCGACGACCATGGTGGGCACCGTCGTTACGAGCAGCAGCTCAATGATGCGCGGTTTGGTCAGCGCGAGGTAGCCCTTTAAGACGTCACGCGTCGAAGTCGTCGTGGGCGCGGTAATTGTCACTCGGGACAGTCTAGGAGTCTCGCAATTCCCTAGGCTAGGCAAGTGTCCAGAACCGGTACAGGAAAAATAAGTGCGCCCACATTTCGATGGTTTGCCTTCGCGTCGTTCCTCGCCATGATCGTCATTGTTCTGACGGGTGCGGCCGTTCGCCTCACCGGATCAGGACTGGGCTGTCCGGACTGGCCCACGTGCTTTCACCACCGAATCACCGGCTCGTGGAGCATTCATCCCCTCATCGAGTACTCCAACCGCGTCGTCACCATCGCCCTCGTCTTGGTGGCGGTGGCGACCTACTTCGCCGCACTGCTTCGCGACCAACGCCGTCGCGACCTCGTCTGGCTCTCGTTCACGCTGATCCTCGGGGTCGTCGCCGACGCGATTCTCGGAGCGTTCGTCGTCTACTCGAAGCTCAATCCGTGGCTCGTGTCGACCCACATGATCCTCTCTTTGTCGATGGTGAGTGTCGGGGCCGTGCTCTACCACCACTCGAAGTACGAGTACGGACCCTCCAGCCGCCACGACGTGCGAGACCCGTACTTCAAACTGCTCGCGCGACTGCTCTGGATTCCCTTCTTCGTCCTCGTCGCCACCGGCACCGCGACGACCGGATCGGGACCGCACGCGGGTTCGTCCTCGGGCCAACTCGTCGCTCGCCGACTCCCCTTCGCGCTGTCGTCGGCGGCCTGGGTGCATTCGCTCGCGGCGATTCTCTTCATTGGCCTCGTCACGGGCATGCTGGCCGCGATCTGGCGAAGTAGCGCGCCGACGCCGCTCAAGCTCGGCGTACGTCGACTCGTCTACATCTCGCTCATCCAGGCGGCCATCGGGGCGACTCAGTACCTCACGCACCTGCCGGCGTGGCTCGTGGAGCTGCACGTCGCCGGGGCGGTATCGCTGACCATTGGCGTTACGCAGTTCAACCTTCGTCAAGGCGCGCGCGACCGAGTGCCGGGAACGAAGAAAGTTGCCTTATCTTCCTAGAGATGGGCCTTAAGGCCCTAGCGGGGCACTCGTTTCCTCGGCGAGAATCATTACTGACCTAAGGAGGGAGCGACCGTGAACTGGTTCAATACCATGGGAGCCCTGATCAACCTGGATCATCCAGGCCACTTCATTCATTGGCACTTCATCGAAATTAGCGTCGCGAACTTTATCGTCATCGTCCTCATGGTGGCGACATTCGTGACCGCGCTGCTCGCCCCCTTTCCTGGTCGCCGTCGCCGTAGGGAGACCCGATGAGCACTACTGAGATTGATCGTCAATGGACCACGCGACTGCGCCGTCGCGCCGCGGGTAAGTTGCCGCCCGAGAAACTGTTGCCCGACACGCAGCCGGCCTATGTCGCCTCGTGGATTTACGTCTTTGGCGTCACCACGATGGCCGCGTTGATGATCGTAATTCTGACCGGCTGCGTGCTGGCGATTGAGGGTCCCCAGTGGTGGCACCTCTCGACTATCGGGCACTTCGTGAATTCGCTGCACCTCTGGAGCGTCGAGATTTTCTTCTTCGCAATGGTCGTGCATCTCTGGGGCAAGTTCTTTATGGCGTCGTGGCGAGGTGGACGCACGCTCACCTGGATGACCGGGGTCGTCACTTTCCTCGCGTCAATCGCGACCGCCTTTACCGGTTACGCGAGTCAGAGCAACTTCGACTCCCAGTGGATTACCACGTTAGTGCGCGTAAAGGGTGTCGTACCCCCCTTTGCCGATGACAAGGAGACCGCGCGATGACCAAAGCCTTTCGCCCCGACGTCGACGCTCCGGAGTGGCGCGGCGGCCACACTCCCTACGACATCATCAAAGAAGGCTCGATCGCGATCTTGGCGGTGTTAGTCCTCACCGTGGCCCTCGCGTTTGTCTTTGGTTCGCCTGACGAACACGCCGTCACGATCAAGACCTGGTCGAACGCGACGCCCGTTGACTTCGCCCAAACCGCACTGAGTGAGTTGAACGGTACCTCCGGCACCGCCCAGTACGGCGCGCCCTACAACAACGCGAGCGTTGGTCAAAAGCTTGGTCCGCTCTCGCTCGCCAAGTGGGCGGGCGCGCGTCACCCCGTCAACACCGTGACCGACTTCGTCATCGACCCCTTGAGGTCGCTCCCCAACCAGCCCGCGCTCGACCAGGCGCTGCA